>JBJXGL010000066.1:0-9857 GCA_046160365.1 Aestuariivirga sp.
GAGCCAATCGGCCAGATCAGCAGAGATGTAGCTGGAGCCGTTGTCACTGAGCAAGCGCGGCTTGTGAATGACCTTGGCGTTGTCACAGCCTGAAGCTTCCAAAGCCATATTCAGCGTGTCGGTAACATCCGATGCCTTCATCGTGGCACACAGCTTCCAGGCAATGATGAAGCGCGAGAAGTCATCGAGCGCCGTGCTGAGATAGAACCAGCCCCAGCCGGTGACCTTCAGGTAGGTGAAGTCCGTTTGCCAGAGCTGGTTCGCTGCTGTTGTCTTGTCTTTGAACTCATCCGCCGCCTTCATGACGATAAAGGCTGGGCTGGTGATCAGGTCCTGGGCCTTGAGCAGCCTATAGACCGATGATTCCGAGACAAAATAGCGTCTTGTGTCAGTGAAGCGTACCGCTAGTTCGCGCGGTGACAGGGTTGGTTCCTCAAGCGCTAATCCAACAATCTCGCGGCGAATGGTGTCAGGCACCCGGTTCCAGACATGGCCGGGGAGCGATAGATGGTCTTCCAGCGCATCAATTCCGCCCAGCCGGAACAAATCGTACCAGCGGTAAAATGTGGAGCGAGGGATGCCCAGTTTTGCCAGTATCTGCCTCACCGGCAAATGAGACTGCTCGACAAGGGTGATGATCTCGGCTTTCTCGGATGCAGGGTATCTCATTCGTGGTCTCCCCCAGCTCCGATCATGCTTTTTTTGAGCAGGCGGTTCTCCAGCGTGAGGTCAGCTACCAGTTCCTTCATGTCGCGTACTTCACGACGAAGGTCTTTCACTTCAGGCGTCGAGGCGGCCCTTTCCGTGTCCCCGTTCAGCCTGCGCTTGCCTGCTTCGAGGAACTCCTTCGACCAGCTGTAATAAAGGCTCTCGGCAATGCCCTCGCGGCGGCACAGCTCGGCAATGCCATACTCGCCTCGAAGCCTTTCCAGTACGATGCGGATTTTCTCTTCAGCCGCATCGTGCTTACGCGTAGCACGGCGGATGTCTTTCACTACTTGTTCGGCCGACTGCACTTGCGGCCCGGATTTCTGTCTCTTCTTCGTTCTCCATACCACTACGATGAGCCAGAAATCCTCCAGTCTTCAAGTCATACAGTCTGTCCCACAAGACCTGAACCCGGACAAGCCATGCCACTGACGTCGCGATCTCCCGATCGGGCCGGAGTGTCATGACGCGCCACCGTTCGAGATCGCAGACTAACGTTCCATAGCTGTTGTTACGGCGGAAGGCCCAATCATCGATACCAACGACAGTCAGAGGCTCAATTGACGGGCGGCAGCGCCGTCTGACAACTCGCAGCAACGTGTCATTGCTCACCGGCAGCATCAGCCGCTTGGCAAAGCTCGCTGCCGGCCTGCCACCGAGGGCGAGCCCAAGATGGTGGACAATGCATTCTAGCCGTGACGTTGGCGCGATCGCTCAGGAAGCACTTCACCGAAACGCTCGGCAAACACTCATCTTCGGCAATGAGGCGCACCACACAGAAACCGGTGTGTCGTAACTTGAAGTCGGACCTTCTGGCCCGAACAGGGAAGATCCGCCATTTGACGCACATAGTGGCTGTGAATACGCCGCGACAGAAACCCATACAGTAGACAGGCCGCCGTCCGAGCCTCGGCCGTGGTCACAACGATAAGCGTCTAGTCAGTGAGTGTTACGCTTTGAATGGCGAATCCAGCGGGGATCAGATACGAAATCTGACTGCATGGTGCTGATTCCTTTCGACAATCAGCGCTACGCCATCATCAAACTTCATCGAGATTGAGACAGACCCCCTTATCCAGGCGGAGCGCTTGCGCGCCACGTCCAGCCTTTGCCGTTCGCTTGCCCGGCATGTTTTTTTGAAGCTCTGGCCTTCCGTGTGAACAATGGTCCACACGGTCTTGTAATCGACCTTCAGGCCCGTCTCCCGCTTAAGCTCATCGGCCCAGGCCCTGCAGCGTGAAGTCACCCGCCTGCATCCGCGACAGCATCCAGTCACGGTATTCACCCACGATCTTCTTCGGACGGTTGCCGTCGATCTTCGCAGGTGCAACGCTGCCCGTTTTGGCATGCTGCGCCAGCCAATCAATCACTGTCGATGCGGCTATCCCAAACCGCGCCGCCACCTGGTGCCGGCTTTCATCGGCTTCAACAAACTTCACCGCGCGATTGCGCATTTCCCTCGGATAGGGCTTGGTCATTCTTGCTGGCCTTCAATCCAGTGACCAGCTTGAATCAGGTCAACGCTGAATTGGGAATCCCAAATCGAATCCATTCGACCTCATGATGCTCTAGCGTGAAAAGCAGGCAAGTATCTGTCAGCGGTTCCAAACGTCCTTGATGATACCGCGCAAAGCCAAACTGTCTTCCCATCGGTCGCTCAGGTCTTTGCCGTCGGGTCCGGATATCGCATAGGGTTGCGGGCCAAGTTCGCACGTAAACACAAACTTGGCATCGGGTTTAGCGCGCTTGCGCCAACTCTCGATGCCATATCGCCACCATCGCTTGAAAAGATCGACGTTGTGCTTGTGTTGGGGAAATTGAATCTCGATCTGCACCTGTTCGCGGCTGGCGATGCGGCCATGCATCGCCCAGGAGTTATCGAGAATACGCTCAATCATCCGATGGTTTTCTTCGGATACCGGCACAGCAAACTCTCTGCCAACAAAGAAATGTGAGAGATCGGCGAGAATTTTCATGCCTGGCAACTGATCGAGCAGATCGAGTGTGAAAAAAAGATCCGTTGTCATGCGGTCCCGGTGCGTTTCGATGTAAACCGGGAAGTCCACCTGCTCGGCGAGCCTCGCCCAACCCTCTAGAAGTTGGACACTTTCCTTGAGTGAGCGCAACCGCGCGTTAGGTTGCAGATTGAGATGTTGCAGACCCGTCTCCGTGCCGATTTCCAAACTGGGCTTCAGTTCATCGATTGTCTTGGGAAAGCACACGCCTTCCGCAGAGAGTCCCTTTGGCTTGAGAACCGAAGTAATCTGCTTGGCCAGCCGCCGGTCGACCCATTCCGCTGAAACGCCATCGAAGCCCGCAGCAATGATTTTTTCGAGCTTCTCGTCGAGCGACCATTCCATGCCATCCGGCTGGCGCCGCTCCATGGCCCAGAGCGACTGAAAAACCAGGAGTGATTGTGCCATTTGCAGTCCCCATTCTTTATGAGCAATTCAGTTGTCCAACCAGCTTCTCAGAGAGGCAAGGTCAACTCAATTGTTTTCCAGCGTGAAGATTTTCATGGGCGGAGAAACTGCCGCGGGCCTGCCATTCAAAACACGGTCAATGGCTGACAGACCGACTCCCGCGGCCTTGGCCCAATCAATTGCTGCAGGTTATTCTGAGGTCAGGGCTTTATCTCTGAGTTTTCAACAGCTTGAAGGAGTGCAACAATCGTTTTGAACGATAGTGGAAGATTCGCTGTCAGGCCTTGGGAGCCACTACCCTTTTCGATCCAGTCTTGTAATCTAACTCGGATGGCATCAGTCAGACTCAGGGACATTTACAAGGTGTATGGCTCCCATGTCGGCGTGCGAGGAATAAACCTCGATATTCCAGACGAGTCTTTCGTCGTCCTGGTCGGACCGAGCGGCTGCGGCAAGTCGACGACGCTGCGCATGATCGCGGGGCTAGAGACCATTTCGCATGGCGAACTCTGGATTGGAGACACGCTTGCCAATGACCTTCCTTCCCGCACACGTGGCACCGCGATGGTCTTCCAGAGCTACGCGCTCTACCCCCACATGTCGGTTCGCCGGAACCTGACATTCTCGCTGAAACTCGCTGGCCTCTCCAAATCGGAAATCGAACATCGCGTCTCCCACGCGGCAAAGATACTGGAGCTTGAGCCCTATCTCGACCGCAAGCCCTCCCAGCTCTCGGGTGGGCAGCGCCAGCGTGTTGCCATGGGCCGCGCCATCGTACGGGAACCCAAGGTGTTTCTGTTCGACGAGCCGCTGAGCAATCTAGATGCCAAGCTGCGCAGCCAGATGCGGCTGGAGATCAAGCGGCTGCAGCGCCGGCTCAAGGTCACGACGGTCTATGTCACGCATGATCAGGTGGAGGCGATGACGCTGGCTGACATCGTCGTTGTCATGCAGGACGGGCGGATCGCCCAGATCGGAACGCCGCTTGAGGTCTTTGAGCATCCCGTGAGCAAGTTCGTGGCGGGCTTCATGGGCTCGCCGCCGATGAACTTCATCGAGGGCACAGTCATCGCCGGAACGAAAGGCGGACGCGCCTTTGCGGGCGGAGGGCTAACCGTTCCTCTTCCGCGAGAGCGGTTTCACCACCTCGCAATTGATCGGCCGGCAACCCTTGGCGTCCGAGCAGAAGACATCGTGCCCGATGGCCATGGCGTGACCCCGCACAGTGCGGTTGCGTTCAAGGCGGCGGTCTCACTTACGGAGATGCTGGGAAACGAAACCCTGCTCTTCTTCAACTACAATGGTCATGACCTGGTATCGCGCATGCAGCAGCCGCGCGAGGTCATGCCCGACGAAATGATGACGTTCCGCATCAATGCGGATCGAATTCATTTGTTCGACAGCAAGGAAGAGACATCCCTGTCGTTCAAGACGCAAGAAGCACGAGAAACAGCCGGTCACCGGCCAAACTAGGGAGGAGACGTCATGAACAAGCGATCATTGATCAGGATTGCCGCATTGGCCGGAGTGTTCTTAGGGGCGCTTGGCCACTCAGCGACGGCCGAGGTCATTCTGAATCACGACAAGCACTTCTGGTCCAAGCAATTTCAGGCTTGGGGCGATTTCTGCGGCGAAAAGCAAGGCATCAAGATTGTTCAGCAGCCGTATTCGCCGCCCGAGCAGTACAAGGCTTTCATCCAGTCCTCCATTGCTTCGGGCTCGACGCCTGACATGTTCACGTGGTGGAGCGGGGCGACATTCCGCGACGACTTGGTGGCAACCGGTCAAATCGCTAAAATGGACGACGTGTGGGCGGAGCTCATCAAGAGCGGAGAATTCTCTGAAGTCTCGGGAGAGCCGTTCAAGGTGGACGGCAGCTACTATGCCGTGCCGCTGCACTTCAACAAGTGGGTGATGTTCTACAATCCGGAACTCTTCGCCAAGGCCGGCATCGCCGGCACGCCCAAGAGCTGGGACGAACTGATGGCTGCGGCTGAAAAGCTGAAGGCCGCCGGCATCACGCCCTTCGTCGCCACCAATCAAGATGGCTGGCGCGGCTTCATCTGGTTCGAAGAACTGATGATCCGGACGAACCCGAAGGCTTATCTCGGCCTGTTCGACGGCACGGTGTCCTATGACGGGCCGGAAGTGAAGAAGGCATTCGATCTCTGGCGCGAGATGTATGCCAAGGGCTACTTCTCCGATCCGCGTTCGAATCAAGAGGTGGCGGATTTCGCAGCCGGCAAGGGCGCCATGAACCTGATGGGTGACTGGGCGATCCAACTCATGACCACCGCCGGCATGACAATCGGCAAGGACCTTGATGCGTTTGTCGTGCCGAACATGGATGCATCACTGCCTTCGGGCATGATTTTTGAAGCCTCGCCGCTGGTGGTCTCGGTCGCCGGAAAGGAGAAGCCCGATGTCATGAAGGCGCTGGCCTGCTGGACATCGGTTGATGGCGCCAACAAGTGGAGCGAGGAGTCCGGTCTTTTGATCGGCAACAACAAGGTGACGAAGTCGAATGCGATACTCGAAAGCGTCAAAGCTTATTCGACCGAGAACAAATCGGTGAATTACACGCGCTGGTGGGAGGCCGTTCCGCCGGAACTGCAAAGCGAGTCGGTTGCCGCCATGGCGTCCTTCATGCTGGACCCCACTGAGGAAACGCAGAAAAAGGTGATGGCCGACATCGAGGCGCTGCACAAGGCGTATTGGGCCAAGAAGAAGCAGTAGCCCAAAGAGCTAGGAAGGGCCGCGCTTTCCTCCGCGCTGCCCTTCCGGTTCAGGTGTTATTCCTGACATGTCGACAGCAGAAGACCGCGCAATCATCGAGAGGCTGGGGCCGGCAAACATCCGCCGCAACGAGAAAGCTGTGCGGCGCAGAAACCTGCGGGCCGCTCTTTTCTTCATGGCGCCGGCCATCGTATTGACCACAGCACTTCTGCTTCTGCCCGTTCTTTTCAACATCTATCTCAGCTTCACCCGTTGGGAGAAATTCAAAGGCCTTGATCAATGGGGCGGGTTCGAAAACTACCAGACGCTGTTGCTGCATCCGCAATTTGAGCTGGCGCTTTTCAACACAGTCGTGTGGGTTGTGGCAACGCTGGTAGCACCCGTTCTTATCGGCCTCGCGCTCGCCCTGGCGCTCAGGGGATTGCCACTCGAGAACCTCTTCAAGAACATCATCTTCCTGCCGCGCGTGCTTGCGCCGACGTCGATCGGCGTCATCTGGTTCTATGTCTATGCGCCGCATGGCTTGTTGAATTCGGGGCTGCAACTTTTTACGGACGCTCCCACCGACATAGGCTGGCTGTATCAGGACAACACGATCATGCCGGCCATTGTGGCAACCTATGTCTGGCAGCAGGTTGGCCTGATCATGGTTTTGCTGCTGCTCGGACTTGCGGCCATCCCGCAGGATCCAATCGAAGCAGCGAAACTGGACGGCGCCACCGAAAGGCAGACGCTTCAATACATCATCCTGCCGCTGCTCACGCCGACCTTGCTTGTAGTCTCGATGATCTCAATCATCGCGGCCTTTGGTGCTTTCGACCTGCTCTGGGTTATGGCGCTGAGCTATCCGGGGCGCAGAACGCTGTCGCTTTCCGTCTACATGTATTTCGAAGGCTTCGGAAAGGGACAATGGGCCTATGCCGGCGCTGTGGCCGTGCTGCTTGGCACGATAACGCTCTGCATTACCTGGGCGCAGGCCTATATGCAGGCCAGAGCCGAGCGGCTGAAGGGTTAGATCATGACTTCAGCCCTTAACAAGCCAGACCTTGATCTGCCTTTTGAATTCAAGGAACCAAAGCGCAGGCTCAGCAATGTCCAGCGCGCATTGCTCGTGCTAGCCAGCATTTGCGCCGTGCTCTGGCTGATGCCGTTCTATTACCTGGTGGTTTCGATTTTCAAATCCACCGAGGAGTATGCTCGGTCCAATCCACTTGGACTTCCCAAGGGGCTGGCGCCAGTCGTCGACAATGTCAGGGAGGCCTGGGTTGCGGCCGACATGCCGCAAGCGTTTGCCAACACCGCGCTTTACGCCGTTGTGGGATCGGGCGTGGCGGTGCTGCTCGCGGCCATGGCAGCCTATGCGCTGTCGCGGCTCGACTTCCGCGGAAGGGGCACATGGTTCATGCTCATTTTCCTCGGCACCATCTTCCCGTTCCAG
The DNA here is from genome assembly GCA_046160365.1 of Aestuariivirga sp. Taxonomy (GTDB): domain Bacteria; phylum Pseudomonadota; class Alphaproteobacteria; order Rhizobiales; family Aestuariivirgaceae; genus Aestuariivirga. The sequence goes on from JBJXGL010000066.1 coordinate 7,306, forward strand.
ATGTATCTGATTCCTCTGTTTTTCGGTTACCAGCGGCTTGGCATCCTCAACACGCATTTCGGCATGCTGCTGTTCTATTCAGCGATCTGCATACCCTTCCCGACACTGGTTCTGAAAAACTACATGAGCCAAATTTCGCGCGACATCGATGAGTCGGCGCGCATGGAGGGTGCAAGCGAGTTGCGGATATTCTGGTCAATCGTGCTGCCGAATTGCATTGGTCCACTGATCGCCCTGTTTCTTCTGCAGTTCACTTGGGTTTGGAACGATCTCCTTTTTTCAATGGTCCTCGGCAATCGCCCGGAGGTCCGTTCCATCATGAATGCTTTGCAAGTCTTCCAGGGCAACTACACGACGACCGGGCCCAATGTGGCGCTGACGGCGAGCTTGCTCGCAAGCCTGCCACCCCTTGTCGCATTCTTCTTTCTGCGGAAGCACTTCATGGAGGGCCTCAAGATATGAGAGCTGCTATTCAACGCCGCAAGTCTGAAAACCATGAGGATCACCGACTATGACGATCGCTGAACTCACCACCCAGCACCGCGACTACAGCCTCGATGGTGCGAGCACGATAGAGGCAATCGACAAGGGATTGGCCTCCGCCGAATGGTATCACTCGGATGTCCCGCGCAATGTCATGAAAGATCTCATGCAGCGTTCCGACGGGCCAGCACTCATCAACACCGCGATATGGCTGGGATCGATGCTGTTGGCCGCTTACGGCACCATCCACTTCTGGGGAAGCTGGTGGTGTGTGCCGTTCCTGCTCGCTTACGGCGTGCTCTACGGTTCAGCCTGCGACGCGCGCTGGCACGAATGCGGCCATGGCACGGCATTCAAGACCCCATGGATGAACAATATCATCTATGAACTCGGGAGCTTCATGGAGCTGCGCAATTCCGCGGCTTGGCGGTGGAGCCATGCCCGCCACCATACCGACACCTATATCGTCGGCCGTGACGCCGAGATCGCCATCATGCGCCCGCCCGCTCTTTTGCGGTTCTTCCTCAGTTTCATAGGGGGAGTGGATCCGCTTCAATCCATGAAGACGATTATCTGGCAGGCCATGGGAAAACTCAGCGTCGAAGAGCGAAGCTTCGTGCCGGAGAACGAACACCAAAAAGTGTTTCTGGTGGGGCGCATCTACGTGCTCATCCACGCCGCGGTCATCGCACTTTCCCTGTATCTCGGCTCTTGGCTGCCTGTGGTGCTCATCAGCCTGCCCCGGTTCTATGGTGTCTGGCATGTGGCGCTGACAGGCCACCTGCAGCACCTGGGCCTCGCCGACAACGTGCTCGACCATCGCCTCAATACGCGCACGGTTTACATGAACCCCATCAGCAACTTCCTCAACATGAACATGAACTACCATGTGGAGCATCACATGTTTCCCATGGTGCCGTTTCATGCGCTGCCAAAGCTGCACGAGACCATCAAACACGACCTGCCGCCGGCCAACACATCGATATGGCAGGCCTACAAGGAGGTCTGGCCAACCATCTTGCGGCAGCTGCGCTACGAGAACGCGTTCTTGAAACGGGAACTGCCGTCGACAGCGCGTCCGTACCGCGCTGAATTGCACGAACTGAAAGGCTGAATCATGTTTCCCGAAGGCGTTACCATTGATGCGCTCACCGGCGCTGTCTCTCCAAGTACCGGTGAGTACACCAAGCGGCTGGGTGAGTTCCACGGCATCTACCGCGATGAGAAGGCGCTCGACGCGCTGATGAAGGCACAGGGAGATCTTGTGACCTACAAAGTGACGGAGTATCGGGCCCAAGATTCTGACATCTTCTTCGGTACCACGACCATGATGCCGGGCCGCGTGGGCGACGAGTATTTCATGACGCGGGGCCACTACCATGCCCGGCGCGATCGCGGCGAAATCTACTACACACAGTCAGGCCAGGGCGTGCTGCTGCTGCAATCGCGTGGGGGCGAGACACGCGAAGTAGAGATGAAGCCCGGTGTGTGTGCGTTCATCCCGCCTGATTGGGCGCACCGTTCCATCAACACAGGCACCACATCGCTGGTGTTCGTGTGGTGTTGTAACCAGGATGCAGGTCACGACTATGCCGAGATCGTCACCAAGGGCATGCGGAAGTTGGTGATTGAGAGAGATGGTGCAGCGACGTGCATTCCCAATCCAAAGTTTGCGGCTTAGACCAATCGTGCAGCTACGCGGCCTTTGCGAGAAATTCAGCAAGCTCCACTTTGGTCGGAAGGCTTTCCATCGCGCCTTTCTTGGATGCCGCCAAGGCGCCTGCGGCGCAGGCCGTGTTAAGAAGTTTCTGCGGTTCAGTGCCGTGAAGCAAACCTGACAGAAAAGACGCGACATAGGCATCACCTGCACCGGTGGTATCAACAGCATCAACCTTGAAGCCTGCACAGAAAAATTTTCCTGCCGGCGTGTATAGCACAGCACCTGCCTCACCGCATGTGACCGAGAAGCATTTGAGCCGGCCATGCCAAAGGGCCTGCACGGCTGCATCCATGTCGCCGTTGCTGTTCAGGCTCAGCAATTCCTCTTCACTTGCCTTCACAATGGCAGA
>JBJXGL010000067.1:0-10904 GCA_046160365.1 Aestuariivirga sp.
GGGGCTCAGCGCCGCAGCCGATTGGCAGCCAGCTTGTCATCGACAGCGAGGGAAACTTTATCGGCTCGGTATCGGGCGGCTGCGTCGAAGGCGCGGTGGTCACCGAGGCAATGGACGCCATCGAAAGTGCCAAGCCCAAGCTGCTGAACTTCGGCGTGGCCGATGAAACCGCCTGGGAAGTAGGACTAGCCTGCGGCGGCAAGATCGGCGTCTACGTGGAACCCGTTGCGTGAAACGGGAAATCCTCGAACGGCTGTTGAAGGAACGCGCCGCTCGAAACGCTGTCGCGCTGATCACTAATCTGACGACCGGCGAAGAGCGTCTTGTTTCTAGAGTCAATTCCTCGAACGATCCACTGGCCGCGGTTCTCGACGAGGCATTCCGCTTCGACAAGTCCGGCGTTCACGAAGGCCAATTCGTCAACATCCACAACCCGCCGCTGCGGCTCGTGGTAATTGGCGCGGTTCATATCGCGCAATCCGTGATCCCGATCGCCCAGCAGGCGGGCTACGACATCACGGTGATCGATCCCCGCGGCGCATTTGCCACCGGCGCACGATTTCCTGGGATCGCGCTTCACGCCGAATGGCCAGACGAGGTGTTCCCAAAACTCGACCTCGATGCACGGACCGCAATGGTCGCGTTGACTCACGATCCGAAGATCGACGATCCGGCCTTACACTTCGCTCTGAAATCCAACGTCTTCTACATCGGCGCGCTCGGTTCGAAGAAAACGCAAGGTTCGCGACGCGAAAGGCTTTTGAAGGAAGGTTTCTCCGAAAGCGATCTCGCGCGCATTCATGGCCCGATCGGCTTGCCGATTGGCGCGGTCGGTGCGCCCGAGATCGCCATTTCGATCATGGCGGAGGTGACCAGGGCCCTGAGGCTGGGAGGCTGATGTGGATTTCGGCCGCATCCCACTAGCAGAAGCTCAAGGGGCGGTGCTCGCGCACTCCGTGAGCATTCCCGGCATTGTTTTCAAGAAAGGCCGGGTTCTCGGCGAAGCCGACATCGCAAAACTTGCGGCTGCCGGTCAGGAAACCGTCTACGCTGCCAAGCTCGGCCCCGACGATATGCCGGAAGACGAAGCGGCGCAGTTGATTGCGCAGGCCGTGCGAGGCGACGGCCTCTCCGCCCAGATGCCCTTTACCGGCCGCGCCAACTTGCACGCGCTCGTGCATGGACTGGCGGTCGTCGATCTTCATCGCATCAAGGCGCTGAACCGCATCGACGAGAGCCTGACCCTCGCGACACTTCCAAACTTCGCCATTGCCGCGCCAAGGCAGTTGGTGGCGACGGTCAAGATCATACCATTCGCCGTTCCCCGTGCCGTTGTCGAGGAAGCGCTGGCGCTGATCGGCAATGAACCGCTGGTGCGGATCGAGGAGTTCCGCCACCGGAACGTGGGACTGGTCATTACCCGCCTTCCCCAGACCAAACCCTCGCTGATCAAGAAAAGCGAAGACGCTATGCGCGAGCGTATCGAAGCTCTTGATGGCAAGCTGGCGAAGATTACCGTCTGCGATCATCAAGCTGGGGCAGTGGCGGACGCCGTCAAGTCGATGCAGGCGGAGGGCTGCAACCCCATCCTCGTCTTCGGCGCTTCTGCGATCGTTGACCGCGGCGATATCATTCCCGCGGCTCTTGCCGAAGCGGGGGGCGATGTCGTGCACCTTGGCATGCCTGTCGATCCCGGCAATCTCGCCATGTTCGGAAGGCTGGGCGGCGTTCCCGTCATCGGCGTGCCGTCCTGCGCGCGTTCGCCCAAGCTCAACGGCTTCGACTGGCTTCTCCAGCGCGTGATGGCGGGCATTCATGTCTCCTCCGAAGACATCATGGACATGGGAGCAGGGGGTCTGCTTTCCGAAATCCCATCCCGTCCCAGCCCGCGCGAAGGCGCAAAAGGAGCCGTCTTCGCGCCCCGCACCGCCGCTGTTTTGCTAGCTGCCGGCACATCGAGCCGCATGGGCCACAACAAGCTTCTGGCTCCGATCAACGGCAAGCCAATGATCCGCGTGTCAGCCGCGAACATCCTCGCCGGAGGAATAACCGATCTCCATGTCGTTACTGGCCGCGATCAAGAAGCGGTTTTGGAGAGACTTGTGGGACTTCCCGTCAAAACCACCTTTAACCCGCACTACAAGCAAGGCCTCTCCACTTCACTCGTTCATGGCATTCGATCGCTGCCGAAAAATGCCGATGCGGTCTTCATCTGCCTCGGAGACATGCCGCGCATTCAACCTCAAACTTTCGGCAAGATCATCGCTGCTTTCAACCCGGCCGAACACCGCTCCATCTGCGTGCCGGTTCACGATGGCCAGCGCGGAAATCCGGTGCTCTGGGGACGCGCTCATTTCCAGAGTCTTCTGGAACTCGAAGGCGATCGTGGCGCACGAAGCTTGATGAACGAACTTTCCGGCGAAGTTGTCGAAGTTCCAGTGTCGGACGCTGGCATCCTGATCGATGCCGATACGCCTGAAGCGCTTGCCCAGCTTCAGATCAGCTGAAGCCCGCGGAAGCTCGCATGCCCATTCTTGCCCACGATAATGTGGTCGTGCAACACGATGCCGAGTTTCTCCCCCGCCTCGGCAATCTTCCGCGTCATGTCGATATCGGCCATCGACGGTGTCGGATCGCCGGAAGGATGATTGTGCACGAGCACGATTGCCGACGCCGAGAGTTCCAGCGCCCGCTTTACGACTTCGCGCGGATAGACCGGCGTGTGATCGACGGTGCCCACACCCTGCACCTCGTCAGCAATCAACTGGTTCTTCTTGTCGAGAAACAGGATGCGGAACTGCTCCCGCGCCTCGAAGCCCATGCTGGCGCGGCAATAATCGATGATGGCGCTCCATGAGGAGAGCACCGGCCGCTTGGCGATCCCACCCTTCATCAGCCGCAGCGCTGCTGCCTGAACCACTTTCAGCTCAGTGATGGTGGCCTCGCCGATGCCGTCCACTTCCTTGAGCCGCTCCGGCGTCGCGCTGATGACTTCCGCGAAGCTCCCAAACTTCGCCAACAGCTCCTTTGCCATACCTTTCGTATCGCCGCGCTTGAACGAGCGGAACAGCACCATCTCAAGCAATTCGTAGTCGGGAAGCGCATCCGCCCCGCCTTCCAGAAACCTCTCGCGCAGCCTTTCCCGGTGGCCGAGATAGTGCGGCTTTTGCCCCGCGTCTTCGAAACCCTTGGGCATGAATTAAACAGGATAAGGCGGCTTATGATAGCCCGCGGGCGAGAGCGTGAAAATCTCGAAGCCCGTCTCGGTGACGCCCACCGTATGCTCGAACTGCGCCGAAAGCGAGCGGTCGCGCGTCACCGCCGTCCAGCCGTCGCTTAGGATTTTCACATGCGGCCGCCCAAGATTGATCAGTGGCTCGATGGTGAAGAACATTCCCGGCTTGAACTCCGCGCCTTCGCCCATGCGCCCATAGTGCAGCACATTCGGGAAATCGTGAAACACCTGTCCCAGCCCATGGCCGCAGAAATCTCTCACAACCGAACAGCGTTCGGCTTCCGCATGTCTCTGGATGGCGTAACCGATGTCTCCCACGTGCCCGCCTGGTTTCACCATGGCAATGCCGCGCATGAGGCATTCGTGGGTGACTTCGACCAGCCGTTCCGCCTTCCGGTTCACTTCGCCCACGTTGTACATGCGGCTGGTGTCGCCATGCCAGCCGTCCAGGATCAGCGTGACATCGATGTTGACGATGTCGCCATCCCGCAACGGCTTGTCGTTGGGAATGCCGTGGCAAACGACATGGTTGATCGACGTGCAAATTGCCTTGGTGTAACCGCGATAGCCAATCGTCGCCGGCACCGCCTTGTGATCGAGCGCGAATTCCACGATCAACCGGTCAAGTTTCTCGGTCGGAACGCCGGGCTTCACATGAGCCGTGAGCATGTCGAGCGCTTCGGCAGTGAGCCGCCCGGCGCGGCGCATGAATTCGAAAGCTTCCGGCGGATGAAGCCGGATCTTGCCCGAACGCTGGATTGTTGCCTCGACCATCTACTGCTCTACGATTTCCACTTCCCGCACCGGTGCAATGCCTTCTTCCGAAACCTCGCAAGCAAATGCGAATGCTTCAACTCCCGCGATCCGCGCCTTGCCGAAGGCTGTGAAATAAGCCCGATCCAGGTCTCCGGCAAGGGCGAAACGGCGGGCAGCCAGATTCTGGATGAGATAGATCATAACGGCGCGAGCGCCACTCTCCGCCATGCGCGAAAGCTCGTTGAGGTGCTTGGCGCCGCGCGCGGTGACGCAGTCCGGGAACTCCGCAAGCTCAGGCGAGCGGAACAGCGTAACGCTTTTGACTTCCACGTAGCATGGCGGACGCCCAAGGGACTCGAGAAGAAAGTCAATGCGGCTGTTCTCGCCGCACTTCACTTCGCGGCGGATCGACGAATAGCCAGCCAGCGTCGGCAACAAGCCTGTCGAAATTGCTTCCTCGGCAAGCCGGTTCGCTAGTCCGGTGTTAACGCCGACGAGACCCACATCGGGCCGTTCCGTAGCTTCCCACGTCCACGCATACTTTCTGGCGGGGTTCGCCGAGCGCGACAGGTAGACCGTGAACCCCGGTTCGGCCAATCCCATCATCGAGCCCGTGTTCGGGCAAGCCACGGTCACCTGTTCGCCGCTCTCCAGGATGACATCGGCAAGAAACCTCTTGTAACGCTTGATCAGCCGTGCCGTGGTCAAAGGGGTTTCGAAACGCATATTTTGACAGTGCGGCCCAAGGCTGGCACTTGTCCATCCCCGCTTGCAGGAACCCCTTCATTGCCCCTAACTGCCCCAACCGCCGCGATGCTGATCATTGGCGATGAAGTCCTGTCGGGACGCACCAAGGACAAGAACCTGGGCTACGTCGCGGACTATCTCGCCGCTCTTGGCATCGACCTGAAGGAAGCGCGCGTCGTCGGAGACACAGAAGAGGCGATTGTCCAGGCTGTGAACGCCCTGCGCGAGCGCTACACCTACGTCTTCACCACCGGCGGCATTGGACCCACCCATGACGACATTACCGCCGAGTGCGTCGCCAAGGCCTTCGGCGTCCCAATCAACCACCATCCCGAAGCCGTGGCCACTCTCAAGGCCTATTTCGAGCAGATGGGCCGCGAGCCCAATGAGGCCCGCATGCGCATGGCGCGCGTGCCGGACGGCGCAACACTGATCGACAATCCTGTTTCGAAAGCTCCCGGCTTCCGGATGGCCAATGTCTTCGTCATGGCCGGCGTGCCGAAAATCATGCAGGCCATGCTTGATGTCATCGCTCCGCAATTGGCGCGCGGCATACCCGTAATCTCGCGCACGCTGACGTTCCTCGGCGGCGAAGGCGATGCTGCGAAGCCCCTCAAACAAATTCAAGACCGCTATCCCTCCGTCACCATCGGCTCCTACCCGTTCGAAGGAGCAGGAGGCTTCGGAACGAACCTCGTGCTCCGATCGCGCGACGAGTTGGCGCTCGACAAGGCTTTTGCGGAAGTACAGACGATGGCGGAGGAACTTACCGCAGCAGGCACCGCGCGGGGTTGGACGACGATTCCCGAAAAGTGATCTCAGGCCGCAAGCGCGCGGCGCACCTTATCGGTCAAATCCGTTCGGGTGAAAGGTTTGTTCACAAGCTCCACCGACTCCGGAAGATCCTGCATCTGCCTCACCGAGCCTGGCGCGTAACCGGACATGAACAGCAGCTTGAGTTCCGGCCTGATGGCACGGGCTTTCGCGGCCATTTCCGGTCCGTTCATGCCACCCGCCATGATCACGTCGGTGATGACCAGATCGATATCGCTCCGCTCCTCGACCAGCGCCAAGCCTTCCGGGCCATTGCTGGCGAGGAGCGTTTCGTAACCCATCTCCTCGATCATCGCCGCCGCCACTTCGCGCACCTGCGCATTGTCTTCCACCACCAAAATGATCGGCTTCTTGCCGCCGTTCCCGGACGTGTCGGACAACTCCCGCTCGATCTGGCCACGCAATTCCTCTGGCGTGCCCGAGGAGCTCAAAGCGTCGACTGCTGATTTTCCGCGGGGAAGATAGAGCTTCACCGTCGTGCCATGCCCGACCTCGGAGTAGATCTTGATCAGCCCGCCGGACTGTTTAACGAAACCGTAGATCATTGAGAGTCCAAGCCCCGATCCCGCCTCCGGCCCCTTGGTGGTGAAAAACGGCTGGAACACCTTCTCGATGTTCTCCGTGGCGATGCCGCAGCCCGTATCGGTGACGGCGATCTCGACGTAGTCGCCAGCCACGGCGTCCTCGTGATCGGCGAGCAATTCGGGCCCAAGATGCCGGTTGGAAGTTTCGATTGTCAGATGCCCACCCTTCGGCTTCATCGCATCGCGCGCATTAATCGAGAGATTGAGGATCGCCGTCTCGAGCATCGTGGAATCGGCCTTGATCGGCCACAGCCCTTCGGCGGGAATGATCTTAAGTTCCACATTGGCGCTCACCGCATGCATCAGCATGTCCTGCATGCGCACGATCAGCGAGTTGGCGTCGAGTTCCTTGTTCTGCAGTGTCTGCTGGCGCGAGAAGGCGAGCATGCGTTTGGTCAGCTCGGAGCCTTTTTCCGCCGCATCGATGGCTGCGCGGATGCGCTTCGAGGCGCGCTCGTCGGTCTTCACAAGCTGCTCGACGAGCTGCAGATTGCCCATCACCACCATGAGCAGATTATTGAAGTCATGAGCCACGCCGCCGGTGAGCTGGCCGACCGCCTCCATCTTCTGCGCCTGGAGGAATTTGCGTTCGAGCGCCTTGCGCTCGGTGATGCGCTGGCATGAGCCGAAAAGCGTTTCGACCTTGCCGGCGGCGCTGCGCTCGCCTTCGATGGTGCAGCTGAAATACTCCAAATCTCCAGACGTGAGTCTGACCGCGATCTCGAGGGCGAAAATTGGCTGCCCGAGCTTCGCCAACTCCAGCGCCTCGGAAAACTTCTCCTTGTCGCCCGGTTCGATCATCTGCTCGAACACCGGGAGGTTCGGATGGATCACGGCATCCGCCATGCCGATAAGCGCCGCCATTTCCGCTGACAGCCGCGAGACGCCGCTCTCCACACGAAGCGAGAAACTGCCGAGCTGTGCTGCTTCCTGCGTACGCTTCAAAGAGCGCTCCGAGTTGCGCAGCCGCTCCAGTGCCAGCATCTGGTCGTTCACATTGCGGCACAACCCGACGCATTTGGCCGGCCGGCCATCGATCGGATCGCGGATCACACCCGCAATCGACTCGACCCAAACGTAGCTGCCGGTTTGCGTCTGCACGCGATACCGCGTCTGGAACAGGTCGGAGCCGAACGGCGCAGTCCGGATCATCCCGTCCAGCGTCTTGTCGCGGTCGTCCGGGTGGATCATCTCGTTGAACTGGTGATAGTCGATGCCCGGACTTTCGCGGTCGATGCCGAGCAGGTCGTGCATTTCAGGCGAGTTGTAGGTGACATTGCCGCGGAAATCGTGATCCCACACCGCATACCCGCCGGAGCGCAGCGCCAGATTGAGCCGCTGCTCGTTCTGAACCGCCAGTTCCGCCTGTTCCACACTGGCGTGCTGGCCAATCAGGATCATGTACTCGAAATCACCATCAACCCAGTTCTGCGGCTTGAAGAGAATGCTGCGATTGGCGCCCAAGGGCGGGGTGTAGCTGACCTCGACCCGGTTCTCGCCCTGGTCCTGTCCGGCGATATGGCGGGCCGACAACGTCCCGGTGCCAAAGCGCACCAAGGTCTTGCCGATCAAATCCTCGCGCCGGCAATTCCATTTGCGAAGCGCGGCCGCGGTAACGCCCGTCACCCGCGCCTCTGGCAAAACCACCGCGAACATCTCGATGTTCGCGAGTTCGAAAGCCTTCACAAGCTCCGCGACAAGGCCAAGCGGCTTTGCCATTGCCATGTTTCTCCCAAGGTGACGGATTCCAGCCCCACAACTTAGGTTGGAAATTGTGAATCAAGCGTTATTCGCCTGGGCCGGTTTTGCCGGGAAACCTGGGCCAGCCTGCCTTGAACTGCCGCTGCGTCGCATTTGCGCGGAATTGACAACTGCCGAGCAATCCACTGAGATGCCATTCGAGACGCAACGCCGCCGCCCGGCCCTCCAGCAAGGCCGGAGCATTCGGCGACAAACAGGATGGAGGGACGCATGTTGAAACTTGCCAAAGTAATTGGTCTGGCGGCGTGCACATTTGTTGCCGCAGTGCCGGCAGCTGTGAGCCAGGAGTCCGCCGACCCGATCAAGCTCACGCTGCACGATTGGACGGGGCAATTGATCACCACCAACATCATGGCTGAAGTCCTGAAAAAGGCCGGCTACAACGTCGAACTGGTCCAGGCGGACTATCTCGCCCAGTTCGCCGGGCTAGGCACCGGCGACCTGCACGTTGCCATGGAAATGTGGGAAACCACGGGCCGCGAAGCCATGGATGCCGCAACCGCGACCGGCAAGGTGGAAGTCTTGGGTCCCACGGGAATGAAAGCCAAGGAAGAGTGGTGGTACCCGGAATACATGATTGAAAAGTGCCCCGGCTTGCCAAACTGGGAGGCGCTGAAGGATCCCAAGTGCGCGGAAGCGTTCTCGACCGCCGAAACCGCTCCGAAGGGACGCTATCTCGGCGGGCCCGTAACCTGGGGCGGCTTTGACGACGAGCGCGTCCAGGCACTCGGCCTGCCATTTGAAGTAATTCATGCCGGAACCGATGCCGCACTGTTTGCCGAGCTCGAGTCCGCCTATCAGCGCAAGGCACCCGTTATGCTCTGGGTCTACGCGCCACATTGGGCGCCGTCGAAGTACAAGGGTTCGTGGATCGAATTCCCCGAGTACACCAAGGAGTGCTACAACGATCCGAAATGGGGCAGCAATCCGGATGCCGCTTACGACTGTGGCAAGCCGTTCGGCGAGATCTGGAAAGTGGGCTGGGCGGGCGTCAAGGACAAATGGCCGGGCGCCCACAAGGCCGTTACCGCCTTCACGCTCGACAATGAAGAGATGGGCATCATGATCACCAAGGTCGATCTCGAGGGCAAGCAGGTGGCGGATGTCGTGGCCGAGTGGATGGCCGCGCACGAGGCCCGCTGGTCGGAATGGATCAAGAAGTAAGCCAACCGCGCTTCGCGTAACGCCGGCTGCATCCGATGGCGGCCCAGCCGATCCTTGTTTGCCGCAATGTCTGGAAGATATTCGGGCCTGGCGGCCGCCATGTCCATGGCGCGCCGCTCACTGGTGCAACGGTCACGGAAGGCCATATCGCTGCCGTTCGCGATGTAAGCCTTGATGTGAACGAAGGCGAAATCTTCGTCATCATGGGGCTTTCGGGCTCCGGAAAGTCGACGCTGGTTCGCTGCCTGTCGCGGTTGATCGAACCGAGTGCGGGTCAGATACTGTTCAAAGGCGAAAACCTGCTCGCGGCAAGCGATACCCGCATGATCGAAATACGGCGCCATCACATGGGCATGGTTTTCCAGCACTTCGCCTTGCTGCCGCATCTGGACGTGCTGGCGAATGTTGCCTTCCCGCTGGAAATCCAGGGCATCGCCAGGCCGGAGCGCGAACGGCGAGCGCTCCAGATGATCGAACTTGTGGGACTCGCAGGAAAGGAACGCGTCTTCCCGCGGCAGCTCTCCGGCGGCCAGCAACAGCGCGTCGGCATCGCGCGGTCGCTTGCGGTCGAACCAGAGCTTTGGTTTCTCGACGAACCGTTTTCGGCGCTCGACCCGCTGATCCGGCGCGAGATGCAGGATGAGTTCATCCGCCTGCAATCGGGTTTGCGGAAAACCATCGTGTTCATCACTCACGACTTCGACGAGGCCTTGCGCTTGGCGGACAAGATCGCGGTGATGAAGGATGGCGTCATCGAACAAGCGGCAAGCCCAGAGGACATCGTTCTGCGTCCGGCTACGCCCTACGTCGCGGCTTTCACCAAAGGTGTGTCTAGGGCAAAAGTTGTACGCGTCTCGAGCGTGATGAAATCCGGCGCTGCTGCCCCCGCTGGACCGGAGATTATGGCCTCTGCCCGGATAGGTGATGCGGCCGCGCTCTTCGCGGGTGGAGTGACATCCTTGCGGGTTGTGGGTCCAGACCGCCAGCCGATCGGACGCATCGACCGCGACGACGTCATCGACATGCTTCTCGGGGGCGAGCGATGAGCACGATCGCCATAACCGAAGCACCGCCACGGTCGATTTCATCGGTGCTCTTGTGGGCCGTGTTGATCGGTCTGTTTCTGCTTCTGTGGATGATCGGACCAACCGTCCTGCCGTGGGTATTCGATATTCCGCAGGCTTACCGCATCCCCGCGCAACGCTGGATCGGCGCTTCCATGAATTGGCTTGTCAACGATGCCGGCTTCGGTCTCTTTAGCTTTCAGGACGCGACGCGATTCCTCGCGGCACTCGTCGATATCCCTTACCGTTTCGCATTAAGCCTTCTTTCGTCAGGCTTCGTGGTAGGGCGGGGCGCTTCGGCGCAAACCATTCTCCCGGCAATTCCGTGGTTCGGAGTGATCCTGCTCGCAAGCATATGGGGACGCCGGGCCGGCGGAATTCGCCTCGCGCTCACCATGGCCGGATGTTTCGCTTTCCTCGCCGTGTTCGGCCAATGGGCCAGCGCCATGGTGACGCTCGCGTCGATCCTCGTGGCCGTGCCGTTGGGCGTCGCGGGCGGCCTGCTTCTTGGCATCGCCGCTTGGCGGCACGCGTGGTTCGAACGGGCGCTACGACCAGTGCTGGACCTCATGCAGACGATCCCCGTGTTCGCCTATCTTGTGCCGATCCTGTTTCTCTTCGGTTTCGGACCTACGGCGGCGGTGGTCGCGACTCTGATCTATGCAATGCCTCCGATGATCCGGATTACCGTTCTGGCGCTGAAAGGGATTACCTCCGAAATCCACGACCTGGCGCGCATGACCGGTTGCACCCGCAGGC
>JBJXGL010000068.1:0-6966 GCA_046160365.1 Aestuariivirga sp.
CAAAGCGCGCCGACGTGGTGATCGTCGGCGGCGGCATCGTCGGCTGCTCGATTGCCTATCATCTGACCAAGATCGGCATCGCCAACGTGGTGCTGCTGGAGCGCAAGCAATTGACCAGCGGCACGACTTGGCATGCTGCGGGATTGGTCGGACAGTTGCGCGCCTCGCGGAACCTCACGGAACTGGCGAAATATACGACGGGTCTCTTTGAAGGACTCGAGAAGGAAACGGGGCAGGCCACAGGCTTCAAGCAGAACGGCTCCATCTCCATCGCATTGACCGAAGGCCGTTTCGAAGAGTTGAAACGCGGCGCCTCGATGGCGAAGAACTTTGGTCTCGAAGTGGACGTGATCTCGACCGCGGAGATCAAGGCACGCGTGCCGCATTACAATATGGATGGTGTTACCGGCGGCGTGTTTCTGCCGAAAGACGGGCAGGTCAACCCCATCGATGTGACGCAGGCGCTTGCAGCGGGGGCGCGGTCGCGCGGTGGCAAGGTGTTCGAGAATTCGAAGGTCACCCGCATTCTCGTGAAAAACGGCAAAGCGGTGGGCGTTGAAACCGCTGATGGCACAATCGAAGCCGACAAGGTTGTTATCGCGTCAGGCATGTGGTCGCGCGAGTTGGGGCGCTCGATTGGCGTCAACATTCCGCTTCACGCCTGCGAGCATTTCTACATCGTGTCCGAGCCGATCGCGGATTTGCCGCGCAATATGCCCGTCGTGCGCGTGCCGGATGAGTGCACCTATTACAAGGAAGACGCAGGCAAGCTGATGGTCGGCGCCTTCGAACCTAAGGCCAAGCCCTGGGGTGGCGGCGGCATCGACGAGGAGCACGCTTTCGTGACGTTGCCCGAGGACATGGATCACTTCGAGCCGATCCTCTCTTCCGCCATCGCCCGCGTGCCGCTGCTCGAAACGGCGGGCATTCAGCTCTTCTTCAATGGTCCGGAAAGTTTCACGCCGGATGTGCGTTACTATCTTGGCGAAGCCCCGGAAGTGAAGAATGTCTATGTGGCAACCGGCTTCAATTCGATTGGAATCCAATCGGCGGGCGGCGCGGGACTGGTGCTGTCGCAGTGGATCAAGAACGGCCATCCGCCGATGGATGTGAACGGCATCGACATCCGCCGCATCCATCCGTTTCAGTCGAACAAAAGTTATCTGCGCGAGCGCGTGTCGGAAAGCTTAGGCCTTCTCTACGCGATGCACTGGCCCTATCGTCAGGCGGAGACGGCGCGCGGCGTCAGGCGTTCGCCAATTCATCCGTACACGAAGGATTTGGGTGCGGTGTTTGGCGAGGTGAATGGCTGGGAGCGGCCCAACTGGTATGCGCGGGATGGCGTTGCACCGGAGTACGGATATTCGTATGGCCGCCAGAATTGGTGGCCCTGCGCGGACTACGAAGCCAAACAGCTCATGACCGGTTGCGCCTTCTTCGATCAGGCGAGCTTTGCGAAGTACATGGTGGAAGGCAAGGATGCGCTCAGCGTTCTGAATCGCATCTCGACCGCCGAATTGGATGTTGCTCCGGGGCGGATTGTCTACACCCAGTGGTGCAATCAGCGCGGCGGCATCGAAGCCGATTTGACTGTGACGCGGCTAGGCCAGGATCGTTTCTTGGTGGTGACGGGTGCTGTGCCCCAGACCCGCGACCTGGCGTGGCTCAAGCGCCATGCGGAAGGAAAGGCTTGCGTTGCCGTCGATGTCACTTCGGGTCTGCCGATGATCGCGGTGATGGGTCCGAGTTCGCGAGCACTTTTGGAGAAGGTTTCCGGCGCCGATCTCTCCAATGCCGCGTTTCCCTTCGGCACATCGCAGGAAATCGAGATCGGCTTCGCCCGGGTGCGGGCGAGCCGCATCACATACGTGGGCGAACTCGGCTGGGAGCTTTACATACCGGCAGAGTTCGTCGCCCATGTTTTCGAAACGCTACAGGCTGCTGGGAAAGAGTTCGGCCTCACCCCCGCCGGCATGCACACCATGAACAACTGCCGCATGGAAAAAGCCTACCGCCACTGGGGCCACGACATGTCCGACGAGGAAACACCGCTCGAAGCGGGATTGGGGTTCACGATCGCATGGGGGAAGAAGGGCGGCTTCATCGGGAAAGAGGCTCTAGAAAAGTTGCGCGCCAAGCCGGCGCAGGAGAAACGGCTGGTGTGTGTGGCGCTCGAAGACAACTCGGAGTCCGCGCCGATGATCTATCACGAGGAACCAGTCCACCGGAACGGCGCGATCGTCGGCTCGACCACCTCCGGCGCCTGGGGCCACCGGGTTAATCGCTCGCTGGGCCTTGCCTACGTGAAGAACGCCGATGGCGTGACCAAGGAGTGGATCGAGACTGGCAAGTGGGAAGTTGAGCTGGCCTGGAAACGCTATCCGGCCAAAGTTCAGCTGCAGAGTTTCTATGATCCGAAGGGCGAGCGGATTAAGGCCTAGCCACTGGAAGCCGTCTCCCATCGTCATCAAACTCCTTGATCGAATCCGCATGAACTTCGAAACGATCCCGCTTCCGCAGCCGCCGGCCTTGCGCAGCGGTAATAAGTAAAAAATGCGGTGCGTCATCAATTTCGCCTGCCATATCCCAGCAATCGGTTTCGCAAGTGATCCAGAAGGCAGGATCGTAAGCACCAATATTGAACGGCTTCGACACACGGCGGAGGGACTTGGTGTCTTTCAGAACGTATTCGTGGAAATAACTCATCGCCAGTTCGCGCGGAGTTTTGTAAATCGGATCGCGCCAGCGCAGCCAGATCGAATTGCTCTTGGAAATGGCGCCCCAGTGGCCCCCTGCCCTGAACAGCGCCGAGACATGATCGTCGTCGCCTTCGGCCTGGAAATCCATGACGAGGGCCGGCCTTCCCTGCAGCATCAACGCGCAGGCGGCGATGAAGGCGGCTTCGATGCAGTGGCAACGGTTTCTGGCGATGGCGGTGCGGACCGAGTAACAGGTGTCGCCGTCGGGCTCGGGATTGCTCGGCATGGCGGTGATGTAGTCTTGAATGTCTTCCGGGCGCTTGAGCTTGCGGAAGATGGCGATCTCGTTTTCGGTGAGCCCGATCTCGCGGGCGAGCTTCGACTGGAAGGCCATGAGGCTCAGAGACCGTCGCCATGGCTGACTGTGTAGTCGCGCCGTGCCGACAAGATCGAGACGGAATAGCCCGCGACGACATCGATGAGGGCCATGAGGGTGAGCAAAAGGAAGGTGGCGTTGCCGCAGCCCGGCAACAGCAGGAAAGCCACCAGCGCTCCGATGAAGGTGGCGGTGGACAGCATGTGGTCGACAATGGTGCCGGAGGAGAGCTTGGCGGCTTTGAGGATTTCGAGGAACAGGCCGAACAGCCCGGCGATCAGAAAGAAGGCGCCGGCATCGAGAAATAGTTCGTCCGTTGACGGCAGCACGCCGTTATAGACCGTCGACAGAGGATCGATCATGCCTCCGAGCACGGCGAGCAGGATGTAGGCCGCGATCACAATGGCAAGAAACGGAATGGACAGGATGGCGCGCATAAGTGTCTCCCCTCAGTCGTTCAATAGGCGCGATCTGGCGATTCCCGCAAAGCTGCCATCAGAAATTGTTCTTTATTCCGAACGGCCGAAAGCGTATATAGAACGGATCATTCAAGGAGGCTCACATGGCTCTGCAACTGGGCGATACCGCTCCCGATTTCGAGGCTGACACGACGGAAGGCAAGCTCAAGTTCCATGATTACATTGAAGGGTCTTGGGCGGTTCTGGTCTCGCATCCCAAGGATTTCACGCCGGTCTGCACGACAGAGCTCGGCTCAATGGCCAAGCTCAAGCACGAATTCGACAAGCGCGGCGTCAAGATGATCGGCATCTCCGTCGATAGCGTCGACGATCACAACCGCTGGAAACAAGACATCAAGGACGTGACCGGCGCTTCGGTGAACTACCCGATGATCGGCGACAGCAACCTGACGGTGGCCAAGCTCTATGGCATGATCCATCCGAACGCCTCGGGGACAGCCTCGGGCCGCACCGCCGCTGACAACGCCACCGTGCGCAACGTCTTTATCATTGGGCCGGACAAGAAGATCAAGTTGATCCTAACCTACCCGATGAGCACCGGCCGCAACTTTGCGGAAGTACTAAGGGTAATCGACTCCTTGCAGCTCACCGCGACGAAATCAGTGGCAACGCCAGCCGACTGGAAACAGGGCGAGGACGTGATCATCCTGGCGTCGGTTTCGGACGATGCCGCGAAGGAGAAGTTCCCAGGCGGCTGGAAGACGCTGAAGCCGTATCTGAGACTGGTTCCGCAGCCGGGGAAGTGAAGCAAAATTCTCCAACCACCAATTCTAATTTCTTGTCATCCCCGCACTTGTTGCGGGGACCCATTTCTCAACGCGAATGAGAGCCGGAGTTTGCTGCGCGATGGGTCGCCGGAACAAGTCCGGCGATGACAATTTTTGGAGGTGGCGCGTAGCCGTCACGTGAGCGCGGACAAATCCTACCACCACTGCGGCGCTTGCCATGTTCCTGCGGCTTGCTCGATGGCCGCTGCACTGCGGAACAGCGTTTCCTCATCGAAAGGCTTGCCGATGAGCTGAAGGCTGAGCGGCAGGCCCTGATCCGAGATGCCCGCCGGCACGCTGATACCAGGCAGGCCGGCCATGTTGACCGTGACCGTGAAGATGTCGTTCAGATACATCTGCACGGGATCGGTGATTTCGCCCGGCGCGAAGGCGGCGCTGGGTGTTGCGGGGGTTAGCACCACGTCGACCTGGTCCCAGGCGCGGTCGAAATCGCGTTTGATCAGGGTACGGACTTTCTGGGCGCGGACGTAGTAGGCGTCGTAGTAGCCGGCCGAGAGCACGTAGGTGCCGATCATGATGCGGCGCTGGACTTCGCGGCCGAAGCCCGCGGCGCGGGTGTTTTCGTACATCGACACGATGTCGTCGCCGGGAACCCTAAGGCCGTAGCGCACGCCGTCGTAGCGGGCGAGGTTGGACGAGGCCTCGGCGGGGGCGACGATATAGTAGGCGGGGAGCGCGTATTTGGTGTGGGGGAGCGAAATCTCGACGATCTCTGCCCCCTGCTCTTTCAGCCACGCGGCACCCTTGTGCCAGAGAGCGTCGATTTCGGCGGGTGCGCCATCGACGCGGTATTCCCTAGGGATGCCGATCCGGAGGCCCTTGATGGGCTTGCCGAGTGCTGCTTCGTAGTCGGGGACGGGAAGGTCCACGGAGGTGGTGTCTTTCGGGTCCACGCTCGCCATCGACTTCAACATGATGGCGGCATCGCGCACGTCGCGGGCGATGGGCCCCGCCTGATCGAGCGACGAGGCGAAGGCCACGATCCCCCAGCGCGAGCAGCGCCCGTAGGTGGGCTTGATGCCGACCGTTCCGGTGAAAGCCGCGGGCTGGCGGATCGAGCCGCCGGTATCTGTGGCGGTCGCCGCAACACAGATATGGGCCGCCACCGCCGAGGCCGAGCCGCCCGACGAGCCGCCGGGCACCAGTGCCGCGTTGGAATTCTTGCGCTTCCACGGGTTGATGACGTTGCCGTAGTAACTCGTCTCGTTGGAGGAGCCCATGGCGAACTCGTCCATGTTGAGCTTGCCGAGCATGACCGCGCCATCGCGCCAGAGATTGGCGGTGACTGTCGACTCATAGGTGGGCTTGAAGCCGTCCAGCACATGGCTGCACGCTTGCGTGTGGACGCCTTCGGTGGCGTAGAGGTCCTTGATGCCGAGCGGAATGCCTTCGAGCGCCCCGCCCTCGCCCTTGGCGAGCCTGGCATCGGAGGCGGCCGCCATGGCTCGGGCTTTCTCGGGCGTCTCCACGATATAGGCGTTGAGAATACGCGCGCGCTCCATGGCCTTGAGATAGGCATCGGTGATCTCGGTGGCGGAGAACGCCTTCTTGCGCAGGCCGTCGCGGGCGGCGGCCAAGGTGAGCGAGGTGAGCGAGGTCATTCGACCACCTTCGGCACGGCGAAGAAGTTATCGTCCTGAACCGGCGCGTTCTTCACGACAGAGGCCGGGTTATGGCCATCGGCCACCACGTCCTGCCGCATCTTCATTTTCATCGACACGACTGATGTCAGCGGCTCGACGCCCTTGACGTCGACTTCGTTCAGTTGCTCGATCCAGCCCAGAATGGAATTGAGTTCGCCTTCGAGGCGCGGAACGTCCTCGTCATTGAGCTTGATGCGCGCCAGCCGCGCCACGCGTTTGACCGTTGCCCGATCGACCGACATTTTGGGGAACCTTCGATGAAATGAGGGCGCTGGATAGCATCGGCCTAGGCGAGCCGCAACTTGGCTTTCTGTTGTCCCGCGGCGTCGAAATTCTCGGATCGTAGCCAGGTTTCGAAGCCCTCGCGGATGCGGTGCCAATCCTTGTCCAGCATGGAATACCAGGCCGTGTCGCGGTTCCGGCCTTTGACGATCATATGCTGGCGGAAGATGCCCTCGAAAGTGAAACCGAAGCGGTCGGCGGCGCGGCGCGAGGGCGTGTTTTGGGCATCGCATTTCCATTCGAGCCGGCGCACACCCAGATCGTCGAAGCAGTGGCGGATCATCAGGAAGATGGCTTCAGTTGCTTCCCGCGTTCGCTGCAGGGCGGGCGACATCCAGATGTTGCCGATCTCGATCACGCCATTGGCCTTGTCGAGACGCATGAAGGCGCCCATGCCGCAGGCCTTGCCCGTGGCGCGGCTCACAAAGGCATAGAACCACGGATCGCGGCTCGCCTCCCGGTCTTCCAGCCAGGATAGGAAATCCACTTCCGAGCCGAAGGGGCCATAAGCCATATAGGTCCAGACGTGGCCGTGAGGATCACTGCCGTAGAAGGAATGAAAGAGATCGCGGCCGTGATGTTCGACCGAGACCGGGTCGAGCCTTACCCAATGGCCATGCAGCGGCCTGAGGTCCGGCGCTTGGCCGGGAGGCAGAGGATTTACGATTGCACCGGCGGGGCGGCCAGGATTGACTGTCA
>JBJXGL010000069.1:0-4702 GCA_046160365.1 Aestuariivirga sp.
ACATGTCCATGATGCCGCCCCATGAGCGCA
Organism: Aestuariivirga sp.; assembly: GCA_046160365.1. Classification (GTDB taxonomy): domain Bacteria; phylum Pseudomonadota; class Alphaproteobacteria; order Rhizobiales; family Aestuariivirgaceae; genus Aestuariivirga. The sequence continues at coordinate 31 of JBJXGL010000069.1, forward strand.
GCACGCGCACGCGGGCAAGGCCGGGGATCATGGCGACACCGGCTTCGATCACATGCTCCACCATGGGCAGATTGCCGCGCCGGGCATAGGAGTTGTAGCCGTCGATGTCGCCGCCGAAGACGAGGCCGCCCTTGTCGGATTGCGACACGTAGAAATGGCCGGCGCCGAAGGTGATGACGCCATCGACATACGGCTTCAGTCCTTCGGAGACGAAGGCCTGCAACACATGGCTTTCGATCGGCAGCTTCAATCCCGCCATCGCCGCCACCTCGGAGGAGTTTCCTGCCGCCGCGAGACCAAGCTTCTTGCAGCGGATCGCACCGCGATTCGTCCGTACACCGACAATCTGGCCGCCCTTGATGTCGATGCCTGTCACCTCGCAGTTCTGAATGATGTCGACGCCGCGCTTGTCAGCGCCTCGCGCGTATCCCCAGGCAACCGCGTCATGCCGCACGGTGCCGCCGCGCCGCTGCAGCAATCCGCCCTTGATCGGAAAGCGTGCATTCTGGAAATCGAGGAACGGATACATCTCGCGCACATCGTGCGCGTCAAGCAGTTCCGCGTCGACGCCATCGATCCGCATGGCATTGCCGCGCCTTGCAAACGCATCGCGCTGCGCATCGGTGTGGCAGAGATTGAGCACGCCCCGCTGCGAGACCATGGCGTTGAAGTTGAAGTCCTGCTCCAGTCCTTCCCACAGCTTCATCGACCACTCGTAGAACGGGTTGTTGCCGGGCAGCATGTAATTGGAGCGGATGATGGTGGTGTTGCGGCCGATATTGCCCGAGCCGAGCCAGCCCTTTTCCAGTACGGCGATGTTGGTGAGACCGTGTTCCTTGGCGAGATAGTATGCGGTTGCGAGGCCATGGCCGCCGCCGCCCACGATGACGATGTCATAGTCGGGCTTGGGTTCTGGGCTGCGCCAGGCCTGGGCCCAATGCTTGTGGCCGCTCAGGGAATTCTTGATGAGCGACAGTATGGAATATTTCATGTCAGGAAAATGAGTTCACTGAGCGGAACAATAATTGTCCGGCGCGGCGGGCGCAACAGCTTTATTGCTGGCGGGAGGAGGCGCGGGTCTGTTGCTCGACGGCGCGCTTGCGCGGGATGCCGGCATCATCGGCAATGTCCAGGATCAGCCGTTCTTCGGTTTCATGCAGTTCGTTATCGCTCAGGGCTATGTCAAACATTTCGCCAATCAGGCGGCAGCGGTCCTCGATGCTGAGAAGATCCTCCATCCTCTTGGCAACAAGGCGGAATTCTTCGCGGGAGGCGAACTGACCGCGGGCGAAAACCATGGCTTTGGTGAACAGCTCGCCGCGCAGTCCGTATCGCGACTGTAGCAGCTGACCCAGCGCGCCGATTTCCTCTGCCTTGATTTTCCGGTCGGCGGGAACAACCGCCGCCAGAAGCAGCGCCAGCAGGAACCTGCGCTCGTCGTGGGTCAACGTGGCAAAACCGGCAGGCGCTCGCATCTTTTGCGCGATGCGGCCGAAAAGCGCGTCGAGATGGGTTGTGGCGTTAGGCTGAGCGTCGTCAGTCATGAGCTGTCATTGGGTAAAGATTCTTCCGAATTGTGGCAGTGGATCGGAGATTCCGGCAAGCCGTAGCGCGTGCCAGGCCATCGCGTGATTTGACGAGGTTACGGGGAGGCCGGCTTCACTCTCAATTTCGGCGACAGCTTCGACGAGCCGCACAGACGTGCAGGACACGAACACGGCATCGGCTTCGCCATGTTTCAAGACCTCGCGAATGCCGGCCTTCACCGAGGCCGGTGAGATGCTGGAGACCTTGCGGTCGCTTTCCTCGTTGAAGGAGCCGAAGACCGGAACCTCAAATCCGCGGTCCTGGAAGTAAGCGGCGACAATACGGTTCACATCGGCGCGGTAAGGCGTGAGAACGGCGATGCGTTTGGCTCCGAGTGCCGCAAAGGCGGCGCGGGCGGCGGTGACGGGCGTTGTGGCGGTCACGCCGGGGCGCGTTTCGGCGATGCGTTCGAAGACCTTATCCTCGCCGATTGCCATCGAAGCAGATGTGCAGCCGAAAGCAATCGAAGCGAGTTCCGCTCCCGGAAGGATAAGCCGGGCTGCTTCGGCGATCCTCGGTTCCATGGCGCGGAGAGTTTCCGGCGTGATCTTGTCATCGTTTGAGATGCGGCTTTGATAAAGCGCCACGCCGGGCAAGGCTTGAAGGATGAGCCGCCATTCGTGCTCGATGGTGTAGTCCGTGGCGAGCACGATGAGGCCAATGCGCGCCCTTGAAGCGATGCCGCCATCCATCTCAAATGGCAGATGCTCGATCAGGCGCATCGCCTTGCGCGGATCGGGGGCGATGTTCATGGCCATTGTTCCCGCATGGCGCCTCATATCATAGTCGCGCCCATGATTCGACGTTTTGCCGCGCTGAGCAGCCTTGCAGGCTGGCGGCGCTTTCTCGTTCTGGTTCTGTGCGGTGCCGTGGCGGCATTGGCGTTGCCGCCGCTCGACATTTTCCCCGCCTTCTTCATCGCCTTTGCGCTGGCTTTCAGGGTGATGGAAGGCGCGCGCAGCTTGCCCCAGGCCTTTATCGATGGCTGGGGCTTGGGCTCGGGTTATTTCGCCGTGGCGTTTCACTGGATCGGCTTCGCGTTTCTGGTCGAAGCCGACACTTATCTCTGGATGATGCCGTTTGCCGTCGGCGGGCTTGCGCTCTCGATGGCGATTTATTGGGGTCTCGCCGCGCTCGTGGCGCATATCACGGGGTGGCGCGGACTGGCGCGCTATCTGGTGCTCGCCGCCGCCTTGGCGATTGCCGAGTGGCTGCGCGGACACTTGTTCACCGGCTTTCCCTGGGCAGCGCCGGGACAGGCAGCGGAAGGCCTCGGCGCGGTTCTGCAAATCGCGTCGGTTGTGGGCATGACCGGACTGACGGTTTTGATGTTTGTCTGGAGCGCCGCATGCGCCAACCTTACTGTCCGGCGAGGACGGCATACAGCCCTCGCTCTTCTGGCGTTGTTGCCGCTTGCTGGCGCCTGGGGCGCTTACCGGCTTGCCGATTCAGCTCCAGCTTCAGCAAGTGGTCCGCTGGTTCGAATCGTGCAGCCCAACATTCCCCAGGACGACAAATGGCGTGGCGAGAATGGGCGGGCGATCCTCGACACGCTTCTCGATCTGTCGCGCGGTGATGGCGCGGCAGCCAAAGCTGTCATCTGGCCTGAATCAGCACTTCCTTTCGCGCTCGACGAAAGCCAAACCGCTCTTTCGGAAATCTCCGCCATGCTCGGACGCGAGGGAACGCTGATCGCGGGTTCGCTGCGGCGCTCGGGCGGCAAAATCTTCAACAGCGTGCAATTCGTCGATGGCTCGGGAGCGATTTCCGCCACTTACGACAAATGGCGGCTGGTGCCCGGGGGAGAGTTTCTGCCGTTCGAATCAATCCTGGAGCCATTGGGTTTCCGCCGGGTGGTCACCGTCCCTGGCAGCTTCCAGGCCGGCAATGGCCCGGTAACAATCACGGCGGATGGCCTGCCGCCAGTCACGCCCTCGGTTTGCTACGAAGCCGTCTTTCCTCACCGCTTCGTGGACAGGGGCAACCGCCCGCAATGGATCGCCAATGTCACGAATGACGCCTGGTTCGGAAATTCGACCGGCCCGCATCAGCATCTCGCCCAGTTGCGGCTGCGTGCGATCGAACAAGGGATTCCGGCGTTTCGTGCGGCAAACACCGGCATCTCCGCGATCATCGATCCGTATGGCCGTTACCTCGCGCGGCTCAAGACCGGCGTCACAGGATTCATTGAGCGGCCCCTTCCCGCCGCTCTCTCCGCCACGCCATATGCGCGCTATGGTGACTGGATTTTCCTTGTGCTGACAGTTGTTACGGTTCTTGCCGCCGCCGCTCTCCGCAACCATTTCCCTCGCGAGAGTAGTTGACCCGTAGACAACCGGTACGGGCGAAAGCGCTTGAATCTGTGCAATTTGTTTGCACCCTAACGCAAAAGTGTACTAATCATGCGTGGGTTGTCGGCGAGGGGGAACGCACACGTCGCGGGCGATCAAGTGAAAGTTAAACATCAGGCCGGGGGCTAACGGTCTGAGGAAAATATGGCGAGAAGAGACCCGAACTACATCGATGTACATGTAGGAAATCGCATACGCATGCGGCGGCAAATCGTCAGCATGAGTCAAGAGCGCCTTGGAGAACTGCTGGGCATCACCTTTCAGCAGGTGCAGAAGTATGAAAAGGGCTCCAACCGCATCAGTGCGAGCAGACTTCATAACACGGCGAAGATACTCGGCGTGCCGGTGCAGTTTTTCTTCGAGGATGCTCCGGGTGAGGAGAACAAGGGCGGTTTCGCCGAAGGCAAGGCCGAGGACTCGGTGATGGCGGCGCTGATGAACGTGGAAGGCGTGCAACTTGCCAAGGCGTTCCGCGACGCGAACAGCAGCGAAAAGCGCAAGATCATCGCCGCACTGGCGCGCTGCATCGCCGACATGCGCGACTGACTGTTGCGTTTACCTGCGTTCTAAAGCGCGGCTTGACCCGCATCTGCAAGGCTGCCAAAAGCCCCACGCCAATCGTTTGCCGCGCGATGGGACGGGGAAGTTTTGACGCGGCGCTTGTCCATTGTCGGGGTATCTCAAAGCATGTCGCGCAAGAATTACTTGTTCACCAGCGAGTCCGTGTCGGAAGG
>JBJXGL010000070.1:0-8774 GCA_046160365.1 Aestuariivirga sp.
TCAGCGCAACTACGGCCACTGGGGTGACAAGGGAATCCTCGGCATACCCTTCGACTGCGACATTCAGCAGGTCCACATCCGTCCGTCGATCTTCAAGAAGATCGGCATCGAGGCTGACCGCGTGAAGGCCGTCCCGAGTTATGACGAAATGCTGCGCATTGCACCAGAACTCCACAAGGCTGAACCGGGCGTCGCCGGTATTGGCCTCATGGCTGGCCGCGGCTTCTGGGCAACCTATGCTTGGGAGCACATCGCAGCCCAGTACGGCATGCATCTGTTCAACGACAAGTGGGAACCGATCTTCAACGGCGATGCCGGTGTGAAGGGCCTTGAAATGCTCGCGGCCCTCTCCAAGCACGCCATCGAAGGCGTTGCTGCTGCAGACTGGCCAACCAACCGCGCGGCTTTCCTCGGCGGCCAGATCGCCTGCAACATCTCGTGGCAGGATTCAGGCACGCAAGCCACACGTCCTGACCAGTCGAAGGCCGTGGGCGACGACATCCTTACGATTTACGAACCCCGTGTTGCTGGCGGCACTTATGCGCCGCCGAACATCGCCGGTTCGACATCGGTTGTCGCCTCTACTTCGCCTGAACCGGAAGCTGCCTTCCTCATGCTCGCCTACCTCACCACCGCGTCGATCATGGCCATGAACGAAGCCAACGCCAATGGCGTTGCCCCAGGCTACAAGTCGGTGCTCAACAACGAGAAGCTCCGCTCCGTCGCTCAGCCCGCCAAGGTGTGGGCTGAGTCGCTCGACTACGCCTGGTGCGCGCCGCGCATTCCTTCCGGCTTCCAGGTCGAGCAGGAAATCGGCTTCCTGGTCAATGAAGTGATCGTTGGCACGAAGAAGCCGAAGGAAGCGCTCGACGAAGCCGCGGGCAAGGTCAAGACCATCATGGAAAAGAACGGCTTCTACAAAGGCGCCGACCCCATGAACTGGGCCGCCACCGAACCCGGCCTGTGGATCGGCAAGGGCAAGGCTGTTCCGATCTAATTCTCCCTGAAACTTGATGGCCGGAGGAAACTCCGGCCGTTTTTCTTTGCATTTCCCTTGGCTGGTGGTGAAGGAACTTTGCTGGTGCTAGCTTTGCCGTCATGACAATGATCGCAACTCAGCCGCTGCGCCGCCGTTCGTCTTTCATGCGCAAGGCATTTCCCTATTTCATGGTGGCGCCGGCCGTCATCTATCTGCTCGGCATCACACTCTGGCCCGGCGCATTCGCGCTTTACCGCTCATTCTTCACCGGCAAGTTCAAATGGGACTATGTCGGCTTCGAGAACTACAGAACACTCCTTGGCGATGAGCATTTCTGGACAGCACTTTGGAACACTCTGCTGCTTGGCTCGATTACGCTGGCTATCGAGTTTGTCATCGCGCTCTGGCTTGCAGCGCTGGTCTATCGTTCGCCGTGGGTAAAGGGTTGGCGCATTCTGTTCATGTTGCCCATGCTCTTCATGCCCTCTGCGGTGGGCTATCTGTGGAAACTCCTGTTCAACGATGGCCGCGTGATGGCCGACCTTCTCGCGCGCGTCGGCCTTGTGGACGGCGGCGTGGACTGGATGGCCCACACTCTCAATGCGCGCTTTGTGCTGGTCCTCACCGATGTGTGGCAGTGGACGCCATTTCTGTTCATCATTCTTGTTGCCGGCCTGCAGGGCCAAGACAAGGAAATCGAAGAAGCGGCACGGCTTGACGGTGCTTCATTCGGCCAGATGTTCTGGAACATCTCGCTGCCCTTGCTGCGCCCTATCATCGCCATCGCGCTGGTGCTGCGCGGCATCGATCTTCTCAACAACATGTCAGCTGTCAACATCATTACGCAAGGCTCCCCTGCGGGCGCCACCGAGACCTTGAGCTACTTCATCTATCGCACGGCTTTCCGAAGTTTTGACCACGGCTATGCCTCCGCGGCATCCGTGCTTCTCCTGATCACTACGGTCATTCTGGCGCAAATTCTCGTGCGCAAATTCTTCAGGTCAGGTATCGAAACATGAGCAAGCGAGCGGAAGGTCCGCGCTGGGGCTGGATCGTATTGACCATTTGGGGGTTGTTCGCGCTTCTGCCCATCATCTACTTCGCGTCAATTGCGCTTCGCCCCCGCAACGAAATCATCGCGCCTTCGCCCATCTATTTCCCGACGCTGACGACCGAAACCTGGGCCAAAATCTGGGCGGAATGGCCGATCGGCCTCTATTTCTATAATTCGATCGTCGCGGTTACCGGCAGCGTTTTCATCTGCCTTGTGCTGGGCATTCCCGCCGCCTATGCGCTGGCGCGCTATAGATTCAAGGGCAATGCCGACATCGGCCACTACATTCTCTCCACCAAGATGATGGCGCCCGCCGCCGTAGTGGTGCCCATGTTCTTCCTGTTCGGCAAGATGGGGCTTATCGACTCGGTCTGGGCGCTGATGCTGGTATATGCCGCCATGAATCTCTCGATCGTCGTCTGGATCATCCGCAGCTACATGATTGACATCCATCCCGAGATCGAAGACGCCGCGCGCACCGATGGCGCGTCGGATTTGCGCATCCTGTGGGAAATCATCATCCCGATGTGCCTGCCGGGCATCATTACGGCGGCGGTGATCGCCGCGATCTTCGCCATGAACGAGTATCTTTTCACCCTCATCATTGCGTCCAAGAACGCCTATCCCTTGTCGGTGGCGCTCGCCAATTTCTCCGGCGGTTCCGACGGCATCATCTACAATGCCATAGCGCTCGTCGGCTTCCTCGCCTTCTTCCCGGCGCTGCTCTTGGTGATCCTGATTCAGAACCACTTGTCGCGCGGACTAACCATGGGCGCGGTCAAGGGGTAGCCGGCTGGGGCAGGCGCGGCTGCCCATCCATTGCAAGGGGGTGGCGAATCCCAATAGGTGAGGTGAGTCATGTGGATGCCCCGCCTTGCCCTCAACCCGCCGCATCATGTCCTGCTGCTCGGGCTCACACAGATCATTGGATATGGCACGCTCTATTACAGCGTCGCCATCCTGGCGGAGAGCGTTGCAGCCGAACTGGGCTGGCCGCTTTCATGGATCTATGCGAGCTTTTCGATTGGACTCCTGGCGGGAGGGCTGGTTTCGCCATTTGCCGGCCGCTTGTTCGACAGGCTCGGCGCGGCTCATGTCATGTCCGCCGGTTCAGTAATCTGTGCGCTGGCGGTTGGTTTGGCGGCGGTGGCGCAGAGTGGCATCTGGTTTGCCGCCTGTCTTATTGCCTTCCAGGTAGCCGGTTCCCTCGTGTTCTACGATGCGGCATTCGTTGCGCTTGCACAGGTGTCGGGCGGCGGCGCGGCGCTCCGCATTCTGCAACTCACCCTTATCGCGGGTTTCGCATCAACGCTGTTCTGGCCGCTGACGGGCTGGCTCAATGCGGAAATCGGTTGGCGCCTCACTCTCCTTCTCTATGCCGCGCTCAATCTTCTCATCGCAGCACCGGTGCACCGTTTGCTCGCGCTGTCCCGTCGAACGTCGGGAGAGCAAGACCGCCATGCACCCGGAGATGAAGTGCCTGCTTTCGAGCCCGTGCCTGCCCGGATCCAGCGCCGCATCTTCGTGCTGGTCAGCTTTGGATTCGCGGCCACAGGATTCGCGCTTTCGGCGGTTCTGGCGCAACTCGTTCCGGTGCTGAAAACCCTGGGATTTGGCGAGGCCGCGCTTGCCGTTTCCATGTGCTTTGGGCCGGCGCAGGTGGTCATCCGTTTTGCCAATCTGGTGGCGGGCGGTAACCGCCATCCGATCATGGCCACGCTTGTGGCCGTCTTCATGCTGCCCGCCGCGATGCTTCTGCTCGTGCTCACCGCCCCCAATCTTGCCGGGGCATTCCTGTTTGCCGTGTTCCTCGGCTTCTACTCCGGACTGACCAGCATCGTTTCGGGAACCCTGCCGCTTGCCCTTTTCGGTGCGCAGGATTTCGGCGCCAGATTGGGAAACATCGCGCTGTTCAGAAAAGTGCTCGGGGCGGTCGCACCTTTCGTTCTCGCTTGGCTCATCGAAAGGCAGGGCGCCACACCCGCCTTGCTCGTGCTTGTGGCGGTTGCGGCCCTTGGTGCGGCGGCATTCGTCGGAGTCTGGCGCGCCGCCGCCATCAGGTTCCGCTAACCAAACCGGGCGTGAGCCTTGACGGTTGGGCTGCTTTGCGTGTGAAATGACCGCATGACAACAGCATCGATGCCAACCGCCGGTACGCTCGCCGCGCATGCCGTGTGTGCCGCGGCGGGCGTTCGCGACGGATTCCGGACAGCGCAGTTCTACGCCCGGGACCTTGCCAATGCCGATGGCGGGCCGAGCCCAACGGCGCCCAATGCCACGTTTCTTTCCCGCGTGGTGGCAGTTCTCGCAAGGCTTACCGACCAGATGCTTTCGCTTGGCGCCGATATCTCGATCCGGCTGTTCTATCCAAGCTGGCGAAGGCTCCCCTCGCCATTCACGCCGGGCATCGTGCGGCAGGTGGCGGACGCGGTGCGGTCCAACAGCATCGTGCACAATCCTCTGTTCAACTCCTATTTCTTTCGTGCTGCGATCCGGATTCTCGATCACTACTGCGATCCGCCGTTCCTGATTCTCGAACATCGCGTAGATGCGGCGCGGCGGAGGCTGTCGTTGATGGATAACAGCGGCGCCGAAACCCAGGTGTTGGCGCGTATTCTGATCGCGCTCGTGGAGAATGGAGCGGTGGCGCGCATCGGCACGGCGCGGCAGGCGCCTTTCACGGTGTTTCAGGGCGATCCCAATGTGGTGGTGTTCGCGATTGCATGCTCAGCACTTCTGTTCGCGAAGGAAGGGAAGCTGCCGGGCGAGATCAACGAGGATGAGTTTTTTGGCGTGACTGGCGCGCTCATCGCGCCGCGTATTGGGGCGATTGCGGCGCTGATTGCGGCAGGAGATGAGGCGGGGTTGGCGGTCGAGCTCGACGATCTGAGGTCGATGTATTGAACGAAGCATCGTCCCCCGTTCGCGGGAGAGACCGCAGGCGATAAGTTATCTCCGGGTCTTCGTGTTTCTCATGAACTCAAGCGTGTGGTCGAATGACTTGACGCCCGCCTGGGAGCCGAGGCCGTTGGCATTCAGCGCCGACGTCGCCTGCGCGAAGCGTACCGTGTCTTCCGGGTTGAAGCCCTTGCAGGCGGCGACGGCGAAGCCGGCGTTGAATGCGTCGCCGCAGCCGCATGTGCACTTGACGGCGATGTCGAAAGCCGGAATGCGGAACGTTTTGCCATCGCGGTGGCGGTAGTAGGCGCCCTCGGCGCCAAGGGTGAAGATGCAGCAGGTGACACCCATGTCGAGGAAAACCTTGCTCATGTCGCCGGCATCGCTGCGGCCAGTCAGCGCCTGCGCTTCCTCGATCGACGGCATGAAATAGTCCGTGTACGGCAGAACATCGGCAATTGCCGGCAAATCATCAGGTGAGCCGGCGAAGACATCGACCGTGGTGATGGCCCCTCGAGCCTTGGCGCGTTTGGCAAGTTCGCGGTTGCGGCCCTGATCCATGGCTTTCATCAGGCCGACGCCGCCAAGATGAACGACGCGGGCGTCGATCACCTGGTTCATCATCGCGTCATCCACATAGAAATCGCGCGTAGCCCCGTTCATGTGAAGCGCCGGGCGCGAGCCATCGGCCCGGGTGGTAACGATCGAGGAAGAGGTGCGCCATTCGGGCTTACGCTGCATTGTCGAAATGTCGACGCCGAAATCGGTGAGGCGCTTCAGAACCCAATCGCCCATCAAGTCCTCGCCGACACCGCCGACCGCGAGGCTCTTGAGGCCCATTTTCGCGGCGGCAATGACTGCAGTGCCTGCCGCACCCGATACCGCCAGGGTGAATTCTTCCACGAAGTTGCAGCCGCCGCCCTCGGGCACCTCGGTGAACGGCCAGCACAGGCAATCGAAAGTGATGAAGCCGATCGAGCTGTAGTCGTAACGCATGCAAGATTCCGTTCAGTTGCGGTCGAGAAGGTCCTGGGCCGTGACTTCGTTAGTGATCAGGACATTCGCTCCAATGAGTTTGATGGCGCCCAAAATTGCATCGACCTTGTTGGCGCCGCCGGAAACGATGGCGCGCCTCGCCACCTTGCGAATGATTTCGATGGGCACGGAAACGACGCGGCCGTTAATGGGATGATCGATGAGTTTGCCGTCGCGTCCGTAGAAATTGAACAAGACATCGCCGACCGCGCCGGCGCGCTCCAAGGACTGGCGGTCTTCGTCGCTGAAAAACTTCACTTGGAAGGTGGTTGAGGACGGCGACGACATGCCGACGCTGACGACGGCGAGGTCCATCTTCTCGGCCTGGCGGAACACGTCTCTAAGCCCGCACCGTTCGATGAGCGCCTCGCGAGTGGCGGGCGAATCGACAAGCGCTGGCGCGGCCAGCATGTAACATTCCGCGCCAACGCTTCTGGCGAACTGCCAGGCGACTTCGGCGGGATTGTAGCGCTTGGCCTGAAGTATGCCGCCCAGAAGCGAGATGACTTTGAGGTCGTCGACATCGCGGGCAGTGAGAGTTTGCAAGGCCTCGTGCAGCGTGGTTCCCCAGCCCACGCCAACCGTGGCGCCGGGGGCGAGATTGTCGGAGATGAACATTCCCGCCGCCATGCCGATGGATTTGGTGATGTGGCGCGGATCGGCGGGCTCGGGCACCACGATGGCTTCGAGAAGGTTGAAGCGATCGCGCAGCTTCTTCTCGAGTTCGAGGCATTCGGCGACGTTGCCGTCGATCCAGATTTTCACCTCGCGCTGGCGCAGCGCCTCGTTGATGTTGCGGACGACGGTGACGCGGCCGATGCCGAGGCGGTCGGCGATTTCGCTCTGGGTCAGGCCCTCGACGTAATACATCCAGGCGATGCGCATGCGGTTGCGGGCGATCCGTCCGCCGCCGCGGTCCTGGGGCCTGTCGTCGTCTGGGTCATTCATGCCGAGCGTTCCTCCCCGCTGCAGGAAGACTAGTGAGCCATCACAACAACATCAATGCCGGGTCTTCCATCAAGGCGCGGAAGCGGGCGAGCAATTCCGCGCCCAGCGCGCCATCGACCGCACGGTGGTCGCAGGAAAGGGTGCAGGACATCCGGCTCTGGAATTCGATGCCGGATGCGCCGCGAACGGCGTGCTCGGATGCGGCGCCCACGGCGAGGATGGTGGCGTGAGGCGGGTTGATGATCGCGCCGAACTGTTCAATGCCGTACATACCGAGATTGGAGACAGCACCCGTGCCGCCGCGATAGTCGGCGGGAAGCAGTTTCCCTTCCTTGGCGCGGGTGGCGAAGGACCGGATTTCAGCCGAGATTTGCGACAGCGATTTTGTTTCGGCGGAGCGAACGACAGGTGTGAACAGGCCGCCCGGAACCGCGATGGCGACACCAATGTCACTCGTCTTATGGCGGAGAATATGGCTTTCCGCCCAGGTGACGTTGGCATCGGGCACGCTCTGCAGGGCCAGTGCGTAGGCCTTCACCACGAAGTCGTTGATCGAGAGCTTGTAGAGCGGTTCCTTCGAGGCGCTCTTCGGCGCTTTGGCGTTGAGGCGCGCGCGAATTTCTTCGAGGCGGTCCACCGCGCAATGAACCTGAAGCATGAAGTGCGGAATGGTGGTCCACGACTCGGTGAGCCTGCGGGCAATGGTGGCGCGGATCGGCGTTACCGCGATGGTTTCGAAACTGCCTGCTTGGTAAAGAACTTCCGGAGCACTGTGCGAAGCAACTCGCGCGGCGAGTTTTGTTTCCTGCGGGATATCCGTTGAGACAATGCGGCCGCGCGGACCGGAGCCGCTGACCGAATGAAGATCGATGCCGCGCCCGCGGGCGATGCGGCGGGCGAGCGGTGTCGCGCGGATGCCGTTCACCGATGGCGCGGCGGTCACGGGAAACGAGGATGGCGCCGGTGAGGTGGCTGACGTTGGGTTTAGAAGGAGGGTGGGTGTGGCCGCAGGCGCAATCGCGGCTTCGCCTTCTGCGAAGATGTAGGCGACTGGCAGGCCAACGCCGCGGCTTTCGCCGGCTTTGGCCTGAATGAAGCGAAGCACGCCGGTCGCGGGGGCCTCGATTTCCATGGCGGCTTTGTCGGTTTCGATTTCGAACAGCGGCTGGCCGGCTGTTACAGCCGCGCCTTCGTCTACAAACCAGCGTGAAATCTTGCCCTCCGCCATGTCCATGTCGACACGGGGCAGGATCACTTCTTGCGGCATGGCTCAGATCCTCCCGCGCACCAGTTCGCGGACCGATGCGACGATGCCTGGAGTTTGCGGGACAGCAGCCTTTTCGAGGACGGGATTGTAAGGGATGGGCGACTCGGCGCCACCCAGCCTGAGGATCGGCGCATCGAGGAAGTCGAAGGCATCGCTCTCGGCCACGGCCGCCGAGACTTCCGCGCCGATGCCAAGCGTCTTCACACCTTCATAGACGCAGGCGAGCCTGTGGGTCTTGCGGACGCTCTCGAAGATCGTGGCCGTATCGAGGGGACGGATGGTGCGGAGGTCGATGACTTCGGCTTCGATGCCATCGCCAGCAAGTTCTTCCGCCGCTTCGAGCGCGCGGATGACCATGATGGCGCTGGCGACGATAGTAACGTGTTTGCCCTCGCGACGCACGGCGGCCTTGCCGATGGGGGTGCGGTAGGCGCTCTGCGGCACATGGCCCTTGGTTTTGTAGAGAAGCTTGTGTTCGAAGACCATGACGGGATCGGGATCGTCGATGGCGGAGAGCAGCAAGCCCTTGGCGTCTTCCGGTGTCGAGGCCTGCACCACCTTGAGGCCCGGCACATGGCCGAACCAGGCTTCGA
>JBJXGL010000071.1:0-2810 GCA_046160365.1 Aestuariivirga sp.
CGCAACGCGATGACGATGGGGTGTAACTACGGTGATCTCGATAATGACGGGTACCTGGACTTTTACCTGGGCACCGGAGCCCCATCGTACGGCGCGTTAGTGCCGAATCTCCTCTTCCGAAACAAGGAAGGCCGATCCTTTGTGGACATCACTACAGCGGCCGGAGTCGGTCATCTGCAGAAAGGGCACGGCATCGCCTTCGGCGACATGGACAACGACGGTGATCAGGACATCTTCCTGCACTCGGGAGGCGCGGTTCCAGGCGATGCCTATCCAAATTCGCTATTCGCGAATCCGGGCAACCTGAATCGGTGGATCGAAGTTCGTCTGGCCGGTGCAAAAACCAATCGCGCGGCGATTGGTACGCGCATCAAGGTGGTGCTCACCAATGGCCGCGAAATTCACCGCGTCGTCACGACGGGTACTTCATTCGGCACGTCGAGCCTGCAACAGCATATCGGGCTAGGCAAGGAAGGTAGCATCCGATCTCTCGAGGTCTATTGGCCGGCCAGCCGAAGTACCCAGGTTTTCCGAGATGTCCAGCCCAACCAGGCGATCGCGGTCACCGAATTCGCCAAGACGTTTCGTACCGTGCCGCGGCGCCGGTTTGACCTGCTGGCCGCCGGGAAGCGTCCGATACCATGACTCACTCCGTCAGGCGAACTGGCTCGGCTGTGCTCGCGGTGCTGGCGGCGGTCCTACTGCTGCCGGCCGCTACCGAGGAGCGCGTGCTCGAACTCATCTTGGTCAAGACCAGTGAGGAAGCCGAGGCGATTCGTACCCGAATCAAGGCGGGAGAATCATTCGAAGGCTTGGCCAAGCGGCACTCGATCGACCCTTCCGCGGTCGAAGGCGGCTACCTGGGTAAGGTCAAGCTCGAAGACCTCCGCTCCGAGTTCCAAGAGGCCCTCAAGAGCGTGTCAACCGGCCAGGTCAGTGCCGCATTTCCCCTTGGACCCGGTCACGCGATCCTGAAAGTATTGGAGCGGCCGAGAGGACCGGCGGCCAAGCAGTTGCGGGGAACCCCGTCCCAACTGGTGGCCTACGTTTCCGGCTTCGAGGAGAGCCTCCATTTTTTCTCGCGCCTGCCAAAGCCTCAGAATTTTCAGCAGGACCTGCGAGCGATCTGCGATCTGAAGACGAAGGCTGTCGAGACAGCGATTCAGGAATCGAAAACTCAAATCGCTGCGGCCCGGGATCCTCAGGAGTTGCTACAGGCTCATCACACGGCCGCACAACTCTATGCCTACCGGGGAGAGATCGACCGGTCTATTGAGCACTTCGAAGGCGCTCTGAAAGCCGCTGCGAAAGGTGGGTTGGAGAGTCATGTCCGGGCTCTGCGCGAGAAGCTGGCCATTGCGTGGCTTCGCAAGGGCGAGTGGGATAACTGCATTTCGAACCACAACGCCCGCAGCTGCATTTTTCCGTTGACGGCTGCGGCTAGGCACAAGATGCAGACCGGCTCGCGCAAAGCATCGGAATTGTTCCTCGAGTACCTGCGAGACCAACCCGAGGATCCTGAAGTGAGGTGGTTGCTGAATCTTGCGATCCAGACGTTGGGGCCGCCCACCAAGGATGTTCCCGCCGCCTACCTGCTTCCTCCCGGCATGGTGACCGCTCCGGATCCAACCCGCGAATTCGTCGACGTGGCGCATGCCAGCGGTCTGCATCGCATGAACAATGCCGGCGGAAGTATCCTCGACGACTTCGACAACGATGGCCACCTCGACCTTATCATCTCGGTAGTGAACGCTTGCGAATCCATGGGCTTCTATCACAACAACGGGCGCGGCGAGTTCACCAACCGCGCCAAGCAGGCCGGCTTAACGGGGCAACTGGGCGGGATCAACATCAACCATGCCGACTACAACAATGACGGGTGGCTCGATGTCTTCGTGATGCGAGGCGGGTGGGAGTTTCCGATGCGCAACTCCCTCCTCAAGAACAATGGCGACGGAACATTTTCCGATGTGACCGCGGCGGCGGGGCTCGCCGCGCCTGCTTATCCCACACCCACGGCCGCCTGGGCCGACTATGATAACGACGGATTCGCCGACCTGTTTGTCGGCAACGAGAACGCCCCCGGTCAACTGTTCCGCAACAAAGGCGACGGCACTTTCGTCGACGTGGCGGCGGCCGCGGGCGTGGGCCAGGTTGCCTTCACCAAGGGAGCTGTCTGGGGCGACTTCGATAACGATGGTTTCCCCGATCTTTACGCCTCCAACTTCGGGCAGGAGAACTTCTTTTACCACAACAACCGCGACGGCACGTTCACCGAGATCGCCAAGGCGCTTGGTATAGAAGGACCCATCGCGAGTTTTCCCACGTGGTTTTTCGACTACGACAACGACGGGTGCCTGGACCTGTTCGTCTCGAGCTACGTGCAGTCCGTTGCCGAGATTGTGAACGAGCTTCTCAAGCGGTCGATTCAGGTGGAGACCATGAAGCTATATCGCAACACTTGCCGGGGTGGATTCGAGGATGTCAGCGAGGCAACCGGAGTCAACCGGGTTTCCATGGCGATGGGCGCAAACTTCGGCGACATCGACAACGATGGTTTTCTCGACTTCTATCTGGGCACCGGCTCCCCATCGTATGGAGCTCTGGTTCCGAATCTCCTGTTTCGGAATGAAGGCGGCCAGCGGTTCACCGACGTCACGGCGCTGACCGGGACCGGGCACCTCCAAAAAGGCCACGCCATCGCCTTCGGCGATGTGGATGGCGATGGCGGCCAGGATATCTTCCTGCACACCGGCGGCGCCGTGCCAGGCGACGTGTACGGCAACGTGCTGTTTCGCAACCCTGGCTCA
>JBJXGL010000072.1:0-14263 GCA_046160365.1 Aestuariivirga sp.
CGTCATCATCCTCGACGCCATCTTCAAGCGCGGAACGCCGTGGGAAAAACACCGGGGCATACAATGCCCCGCTTGACTTCTCTCATGGTTGCTCTCCCGTTGCGTAGCAATGGGAGAGGGTGGCCCCGGACCTGATCCGGGGCCGGGAGAGGGCGTTTCATTTACCCCCTCCGCCTCCTCCGCCGCTCACCGCCATCGTCACCTGAAACTACAACTTCCTTCACCGGCGGCAAGGTCACGGCCTTTTCCAGATTGGCAAACCGCGCCGTCTTGTGCGGCAGCGTCATTGCTTCCGCGAAGTGTTGCTCGAACGTAGCGCGGAAGCGGTTTTACATATTGATGGTCCGGGCCAGCGTAGCCTTGATTTTCTGTACAAACATTGATACAGATGTCGTATGAAGCCTGTGATCTTCTTGGGTGACTCTCTTAAGAGGCTGAAGCAGTTTCCAGAAGGTGCGCGGATCGATTCAGGCCGGGAATTGCGGCGTGTGCAGGAGGGCAAGGACCCGCGCGAGTGGAAGCCGATGAGTAGTATTGGCCGTGGCGTTCGAGAAATCCGGGTGGCTGACCGGGCAGGGGCTTTCCGTGTGATCTATGTAGGGTCGATTGGAGAGAATGTGTATGTACTGCATGCTTTTCAGAAGAAGACGCAGAAAACGTCACAACCAGATTTGGGCATTGCAAAATTGCGTTACAAATTGATCGGGAAATGAAGCCATGAAAGTGCGGAAGTTCGGGAATGTCTGGGATGCGCTAGCGGATACGCCGGAAGAGGCGCTTAATCTCGCCATGCGTTCGGACCTGATGACATCCATCGAAAAAGTGGTTGAGGGCTGGAAAGTCTCGCAAGGAGAGGCCGCCAAGCGGCTTGGCATCAGCCGCCCGCGCCTCAACGATCTCTTGCGCGGCAAGATGAGCAAATTCAGCCTCGACATGCTGACAGCGCTTGCGACGCGGGCGGGTTTGAAGGTTCAGTTAAGCGTGAGGAAGGCGGCTTCGCGGAAGGCGGCGTGATCCTGATTCCGTCATCGGCGTCGGATGCAAGCTGCAAGCTGACGGACACGGCTCAATGCTGCGAATGCAAGAGCAGGCGTGTTTCGGCACGGTATTGAGACGCCCTCTCCCCCGCTTCGCGGACCCTCCCCCATCCTCGGGTAAACCCGAGGACGGGGGAGGGCGATGCCGGACGACCTCCCCTCTAATTCTGCGGTCCTTCCGCTCGTGGGAATCAAGGGCGATGCGGCGGAAATTCGCCCTCTCCCGTTGCGTAGCAATGGGAGAGGGTGGCCGAAGGCCGGGAGAGGGAAAGTCAAGGGTGCGAGCGCGCACGAGGAATTTTGCAGCGTGCGTGATCGCCAAAGCTGGTTTCCAGCTCGCGCGATGCTTCGCATCGCTTAGCTGGAATGACGGAGTTGGAGTGTAGATCGGTGAACTAGACGTACTTTCTCCGTAGTGCGATAGCATGGTCTAGGCCATGTCGGTTTCTCGGTATCTTCAATTTCTCGGCATCCACGAGTATAGTAGCGATTAAACGAATGTTGAGGTCCTGACCGTGAAGAAACCTAGTGTGGTCGATCAAATCGCAGAACTAAAGGGCCGAAGTCGAAACTGGACAAATTACCATCAGGCGGCAACTGAGATTGAGACGCTCAAGAGAGAATGGGACAAGATTCGCGACACTTCAACGATTTTTGCCAACTACATTCCAATCAGACTCGTAACATGCTTGGAGGTAATATTTCGATCATTTGTGCGCCAACTTATCGACCATGACAAAACATATGCTGAGAGGTCGAAAGGAACCCTCAATAATTTCAGAATTGATTTTGATTTCCTATTGGGTCTTGAGGGTCGACGGGTGACTGTGGGTGAACTTATTTCCCACCACCTCCCGTTTAATAACATTGAGCAAGTGCTGGCCATTCTGAATCATATTGATCCAGATATTTTAACCGAACTGCCAAAGGTCCTTAATCGTTGGGCAGTTGAAGTGGAGGGCCATCCCGCATCTCCAATCATTGGAAACTATGATGAGACAATCAAGTCGATCGGCCAATTGTTGTCAGTACGTCACATCCTGGCGCACGAACTCCCGTTCAGTAGGCCATTTGAAGACAATGAACTCGACGGCTTGTTTCGCGGAGCAGGGGAATTCGCAGATTCACTTTCTTGGCGACTTGACTATCTCATCAATGGCAACAGTCCTTTGACCCAATACGAGATGAACTCTCACGCCGCAGACGAAGCAGAATCGGCATCGGTCAAGATGAACAGGGAATTTGAATTGTTGCGTGCAAAAGAGATGTTTGACGACGATCTGTTGTCGGTTTCCCAGGGTCTCTGGGAACAGTTTTGTGAGGCCGAATGCCGACTCGTATCATCACAAGTTGAGGGAGGCAGCATGTACCCTATGGTGTTCGCTTCCACGAGAGCCGAACTGCTCGAAGAGCGTACGAGAAAGTTAAGACAATGGATCGAGAAAGAAGAAGGTGACATCTAGTAACTTTCACCCCCTCCGTCTCCTCCTTCTCTCTCCCCCATCATCCCCCAGCGTCTGAACCTCCTTCACCGGCGGCAGCTTCACAACCTTCTCCAGATTGACAAACCGTGCCGTCTTGTGCGGCAGCGCCATTGCTTCCACGAAGTGCTGCTGGAACTTCGGCTCCACGGCGGTTTCGATTTTTTCGATGCGCCTTACAACGGCTTCGATCTCGTCGCGCGCGGCGGAGTTCAACAGTGCGATCCGCGCGCCTGTGCCCGCGGCGTTCCCTGCGCTTTGCACCTTGGCTAAGTCGCAATCCGGGATGAGTCCCAAAATCATCGCGTATTTGACGTCGATGTGACTGCCGAAGGCGCCGGCGAGGCGGATCTTGCCGATCTCATCGATTTCGAGTTTGTCCATCAAGAGCCGCACACCTGCATAGAGCGCCGCTTTGGCGAGTTGGATGGCGCGGACGTCGTTTTGGGTGACGCGGATCAAGGGTTCGCCTGCCCGGATCACGTAGTTGAAGGTGCGCTTGTAGGGTTCGATGCGCGAAGACTTCGCGGCCATTGCGCCATCGACGAGGCCATCCTGGTTGATGATTCCGGCGAGATACATTTCGGCGATCGCTTCGATGATGCCGGAGCCGCAGATACCGGTGACGCCGGTTTGGGCGATGGCGGCTTCGAAACCCTCTTCATCCGACCAGAGATCGCAGCCGATCACCTTGTAGCGGGGCTCCAAAGTTTCCGCATCGATGCGCAAACGCTCGATGGCGCCGGGAGCGGCGCGCTGGCCGCTGGAGATTTGCGCGCCTTCGAAGGCAGGGCCAGTGGGAGAGGAGCAGGCAAGCAGCCTCGCTTTCGAACCAAGCACGATCTCGGCATTGGTGCCGACATCGACGCAGAGCATGATCTCGTCCTGCTCGTGCGGCGCTTCGGAGAGAACGACGCCCGCGGTGTCTGCGCCCACGTGCCCCGCGATGCAGGGGAGCACATAGGCCCAGGCGCCGGGATTGAGCTTGAGATCGAGTTCGCGGGCGGGGATGGTGACGGGAAGGCCGGTGGCGAGCGCGAAGGGAGCGCCGCCCAGTTCGGTGGGATCTAGCCCCAAGAAAAGATGGTGCATCACCGGATTGCCGACGAGGACGACTTCGAGAATGTCGGTGAGATCGATCGACGCCGCGCGCGCGACTTCCTCCGAGAGCGTTTGAAGTGCTGCGCGAATGGCGGCGGTCATTTCCTTCTCGCCGCCCGGATTCATCATCACGTAGGACACGCGGCTCATCAGATCTTCGCCGAAGCGGATCTGCGGATTCATCAGGCCGGCCGACGCGGCGACGTCGCCGGTCGAGAGATTGGTGAGGTGAGCGGCAATTGTGGTGGAGCCGACATCGATGGCAATGCCATAGGCCTTGTCGTGGAAGCCGGGCCAGATGGCGGCGAGCCGGTTGCCGCCGCCGGGTGCCCTCGAATAGACCGCACAGGTGATTTTCCACTCGCCCTTGCGCAGCGCTTTTTGCAGATCGGTGATGATCGAGAGATCGCAGGTGACATTGTCTATGCCCCACTGCGCCTTGAGTGCCGCGTAAACGCGCTCGAGATCGGAAGAGGGTTTGTGCATGTCGGGCTCTTCTACCTCGACGAAGCAGAGGCGTGTCACCGGATCGAGCTCGATGGCGCGGGTATCGGCTTCTTTCCGAACCACCTGCTTGTGCACTTGGCTTTCGGGAGGCACGTCGATGACGAGATCGCCCGCGATCTTGGTTTGACAGGAGAGGCGGCGGCCCGCTGCGAGGCCGCGCAACTTGTCATAGCGCTCCTCGACCTTGGAAAATTCGGAGACATGCGAGGCGCGGGATGTGATGCCGTGCTTGGCGAAATCGCCATCGCCCACCACCACCTGGCAGCGCCCGCAAATGGCCCGGCCGCCGCAGACCGAGTCGATATCGACGCCAAGGGCGCGCGCGGCTGTGAGCACTGGCGTTCCGGCCGGAAACCGCCCGCGTTTGCCGGAAGGGGTGAAGACAATCAGGGGATTGAGGTCGGTCATGGGGGCGCGATATACTCAGGCGATTGCATGGAGCGCACTTGACACCATAGATTAGCGCGCTGCCGGAGGAAAACGCCATGGATGAGTCTGTTTACGGCAAGGAAGAGCGGGGGCAGTGGGCTCCCTTCAAGCGGGTGAGCTATGGGCCGGCCTTTGCCCGGCCCTGGGACCCCAAGGCCTTTATCAAATGGTTCTTCGGCGTCCCCGGATTTCTGCTGCCTTGGACCATTCCCTATGCGCTGTTGGCAGTGGCGATCTGGATGTGGCTAACGCCATCGCTCGAAACCATGCAGACGCTGAGCTGGGGCTGGGTGCTCTTCGTGCTGGCCCGCAATCTGGTTCTGGCGGTCATCGTCTTTGGCGCCTGGCACTTGTGGTTTTACCGCTGGAAGAAGCAGGGCACCCATTTCAAATACAACAAGCAGTGGCCGAAGGAGCAGTCAAACACCTTCGCTTTCGGCAACCAGGTCTACGACAACATGTTCTACACGCTGGCGAGCGGTGTTCCGATCTGGACGGCCTATGAAGTGGCAGTGCTGTGGGCTTATGCCAATGGCATTGCTCCCATGATCAGCTTCGCGGATCACCCGGTTTGGTTTGTCGCCATGTTCCTGGTGGTGCCCCTCATTCACGAAGTGAGCTTCTACTTCATGCACCGTCTCGTGCATTTTCCGGTGCTCTACAAATGGGCCCATCATGTGCACCACCGCAATATCAGTCCGGGGCCTTGGTCTGGCATGTCCATGCACCCCATCGAGCATATGTTCTATCTGATGCCGATCGCGATCTTCTTCCTCATTCCGGGGCATCCCATCCACATGATCAACCTGGCTTCACGGCTGGGTTTGGCGCCGGCACAGGGCCATACCGGCTTCGACCGGCTGGAAACGGGCGAGAATTCGTCCGTGGATGTGTCCTATTACGCCCACTACCTGCACCACAAATACTTCGAAGTGAACTATTCCGACGGCATAGTTCCGCTCGACAAGTGGTTCGGATCCTTCCACGATGGTTCGCCCGAGGCGCACCAGGCGATGCTCGAAAGGCGGGCGCGGCTAGGGAACAAGCTGGCTCCGAACGGGTGAGGACAGACCGCTTTAGACCTCAAACGCAATTCACGCTTGGTTCGCTCTGAACGGTTCGCACAGCTCATAGACCAGCTTCCGCAGCCAGGCATGCGCAGGATCGCGCGTGCGGCGGCTGTGCCAATAGAGGTGGATCGGAGGCGAGGGCGATTCAAATGGCAGGTCGAGCACGTGAAGCCCCTGGGTGCGGCATAGGCGGTTGCGAATTGTACCGGAATCGCCGCCACAAAGTCGCTTACCGCATGCCAAAAGACATATCTGTCATCAAGGACGTGCTTGCCATCGGCAAGGAAACGCTGACGTTCGCCGCACTGATAATCGGCTGCTATACGTCTATTCTCACTCACAGGCGGCGGGCGTAGGACAAAGCAGTAATGACCGGCGGCGGAGAGCTGTCTCCGCCGTTTTTCCTCACTCGCCGCGTGCCCGATGCTTGAGCCTTTGCCAAAACGTGCCGGATGGACGATGATTGCCCATGCTCATCCCGACATCAGCCCTTCCTGGCCTGCCCATCTCGATCAGCCAGCTTATCATTGGTTGCGACAACAAGGGTTCGTGGGAGGAAGGCGCCCCCGTTTGGGACCATTTTCTGGCCAAGGGCGGGAACGCCTTCGACACCGCCTATGTTTATGGCGGCGGGAAACACGAGAGCGCGCTTGGAGAATGGATGGAGCGGCGCGGCGTTGCCAGGGATGTGGTTGTGGTCGTCAAAGGCGCGCATACGCCTGACTGTACACCGGAAGCGATTGGGCAGCAGCTCACTGAGTCGATGGGTCGGTTGCGGATCGGACATGCTCCCATTTACATCATGCATCGCGATAACCCGGACGTGCCGGTGGGAGAATTCGCCGATGCGCTGAACGCCGAGCACGCCAGAGGCCGCATCGGCATCTTCGGCGGATCGAACTGGAGCGTTTCGCGTTTCGCGGAAGCCAAGGCCTACGCGGAAAGGCGCGGACTGGAACCGCTCCGCATACTGAACAACAACTTGTCGCTGGCGGTGATGGAAAAGCCGGTGTGGCCGGGCTGCGTGACATCGAACACACCTGAGACGCTGAGGTTCCTGCGCGAGACGGGAACCATCCACTTCAGCTGGTCGGCGCAGGCGCGCGGCTATTTCCTGCCGGCGGAATTGCGCAACCGCTTGCCGGAAGACACGCGGCCCGAGACTTGCTTCGGCAGCGCAACGAATGCCGAACGGCGGAGACGCGCCGAAGAGCTCGCGGCCAAGCGCGGCGTTTCCGCTAATGCGGTGGCGCTCGCCTGGGTGCTGGCGCAGCCGTTCCCGTCCTACGCGTTGATTGGCCCGAGGACGGTAGCCGAACTCGATGCGTCCCTGGCGGCGGCGGATGTGAAACTTTCGGCTGGCGAGGTTTTGTGGCTCAACCTGGAGGCGTCGTCGCCGGGCAATTGATTCAATTCGTTGCACTGCGTTGCATCCGCCGGGCGGGAGCACAGCCGTGGGCGAGAGGGCATACGGCAAGATGGACCGGCCCGGCAGTTGAACACCGCGCTCACTTCCGCGGGATGTTCGCGCGCTCGTAAAGATGCCATGTGGCGTGGCCGAGAACGGGCAGCACCACGAAGAGGCCGAGGAACATGGGCAGCATGGCGGCGAAGGTCAGCACGGCAACGATCAGGCCGAAGCCCAGCATCGCGAGCGGGTTCTCCGCCACCGTGCGCACGCTCGAGATGAGGGCTGTGACGAAATCGACGTCGCGGTCGAGGAGCATGGGCATGGCGATGACGGTCAGGCTGAAAAGGATGGTTGCGAGAATGCCGCCCACCAGCGTTCCCACGGCGAGGAATGTCAGTCCTTGGCTGGTGGAGAGAAAGGCGAGAAAAGAGTCTACGTTGCTAAATCCGCGGTAGCCGATGAACAGAGCGAAGATCAGCCGCACCTGATACATCCAGATCCAGAATACGAACAACACCACAAACGCCATCCAGCCCATTTCGCGGCGGCTCTGGCGGTAGACCACGGAGAGCACGTCGCTCCAAGAAATCGGAAGTCCACGCGAAAGCCTGCGGCTGATTTCATAGAGCCCCGCCGCGACGAATGGGCCAATCAACGGAAAGCCGATGGCGAGCGGAAGGATGAGCCAGGGCGAGCGATAGCGTGCAACCAGAAAATAGAGTGCGATGCCGGCCAGAGCATAGACGCCGCCGAAAAAGAGGCCGAGCAGTGGCTGGCTCCGAAAATCCGCAAGGCCCGCGGCGAGTGCTGCTCGAACGTCTGAAAGAGCTAAGGGATTCGACAGGCGGGGCTGATTCATTCTGAGAACCTATCGGCCAGCGCTGCCGCGTCTTTGACCTATGTCAAGGAGCGCGGCGAGGTTCGCGTATGCCCTTCGATCAGTGGAAAATCGGGAAGCCAGCGGACATGGCCCCAAGGCCACGATAGGGCCGGAGAAGTGCCGAACCGGTAGGGCTGCCGGCTATCTCCGCCGCCGGGATTCACGCGCCGCCCGCCGCGCCGCGATTTCGTCGGCTGTGGGGGCGGCTTCGCCTGCGGGACGGTTCGCTGCCGAGGGGGCAGGGGCCATGTCGCGGAACCTGTTGTTCCAGAACTTGCAGTGGGCGTCCGTGCCATTCAATACATTCGCGCCGTAGATCGCGTGCATGTCTTCGTCGTGCAGCGGATTCATGATTGCCGAGGTCATGCCATGCGAGGCGGCCATTGCGAGGAAATAGCCGGTCAACGCGCGGCGGTTCGGCATGCCGAAGGAGACGTTCGATGCGCCACAGGTGGTGTTGACTTTCAGCTCCTCGCGCAAACGGCGGACGAGGCGGAACACCTGCTGACCCGCGGTGCCCATGGCGCCGATCGGCATCACCAAAGGATCGACCACGATGTCCTGCGGTTTGATGCCGTGATCGGCGGCGCGTTCGACGATTTTCTTGGCGACCGCGAAACGTACATCCGGATCTTCCGAGATGCCGGTTTCGTCGTTGGAGATCGCCACCACCGGAACGTTGTATTTCGCAATGAGCGGCAGGATGGCTTCGAGCTTTTCCTCTTCGCCGGTGACGGAGTTCACCAGCGGCCGGCCCACGACGGTTTCGAGGCCCAACTTCAATGCGCTCGTCACCGACGAGTCGATGCAGATCGGGATATCGGTGATCGACATGACGATCTCGAGCGTCTGCTTCAAGAGCGGCGGCTCGGACTCGTTGGGATTCACTGCCGTCACGCCGGCATTCACATCGAGAATGTGCGCGCCCGCTTCCACTTGCGCCATGGCATCGCGGATCACGCCGTCGAAGTTCCCGGCCTGCATTTCGGCTGCGAGCTTCTTGCGGCCCGTGGGATTGATGCGTTCGCCGATCACGGTGAAGGGCCGGTCGAAGCCGATAATGTGTTCGCGGGTCGCGGAGGCAACGAGCGTGTGAGTCATGGGGTCTTGCCTCCATTGGCAATGAGCGCCTTGATGCGCTCGAGGGGATAATCGGATTCGAATTGCGCTTTAGCCTTGTCGGCCTCGGCGGCGAGATCGTCGGACACGGGGATTGGCTCGCCCCGACGCCAGTCCGCGAGATAGGAGTCGGTATCAGTGGCGCCGCCCCGCATGGCGGCCATGTCGATCGCTTCCATGAAGCGATTGTCGAGCATGCGCTTCTCTTCCTTCCGCCCCGCTTTCACGGAAACGGCAGACGGAATATCGCGCCAGTAGGTGACGACGAGGTTGGCCATGCAGCGCCCTATGCCAGAGGAGGAAAACGACGTATAGCGAAAAAGCGACATGAGCATGCGCCGCGCGCCAACGCGTCAATCTCCCGCGCGAATGCCATCGAGAACATGTTCGATCAAGGCAAGCGCAAACGGCTCGGTTGTCTGCGCATGTCCGATGAGCAAGCGGTAGAAGATCGGGCCATAAAGAAGATCGAGCGTCACTTCGATGTCGAGCGCCGTTTTGACACATCCTTCGGCCTGTGCGCGTGCGATCAGCGCCCGGCCTTGTTCGCGGCTCGCCCGCAGCACATGCGTGCGGAAGGCTTTCGCGAGCTCGGTATTGGGTTCGGCCGAGGCGAGTATCAGCGCGGCATTGCGGCCTTGCGGGCTGGCGAAGGCGGCAACGGTCTTGATCAGGTGTTTGCGCAGATCGTCGAGTGCCGAGGCCGACTCGCGAACTGCCGTACTGGGCCTCGGTGTATGCATGAGTGCCGCCATGGCGAGGGCTTCGCGATTGGGCCAGCTGCGGTAGATCGTCGGTTTGCTGACCCCCGCGCGCTCAGCCACCGCTTCCATGGTGACTGAGAAGACTCCCGAGTCGTGGATCATCGCAGCTGCGGCCGACAGAATGGCCTGCTGCGTGGCCTCGCTCTTGGGCCGGCCACGGGGCCGCTTCGGCTTGACAGCTTGCATAATTATGATACGATACGTTTCGTAAATAATAGCTCAGAATTGGAGGTCTGACAATGGCTCACAGGAAGGCGGCTGCTGGATCAGGCGGACTCTGTCCATACATCGCGGTGCGTGATGCCGCAGCTGCGATTGAGTTCTACAAACAGGCTTTCGGCGCCAAGGAGTTGTTCCGGCTGGTCGATCCGGCGAGCGGAAAGATTGGCCACGCGGAACTGGCTTTGGGCAAAGGCATTCTCATGCTCTCCGACGAGTATCCGGATTTCGGCGCGCTTTCGCCCGACAGTGTTGGCGGTTCTCCGGTCAAACTCCACTTGGATGTCATGGACGCGGAAGTGGCCTTCGCGGCGGCCATCAAGGCTGGCGCGATCGTGGTGCGCAAGCTCGAATTGCAGTTTCACGGTTGCAAGCAAGGACTCGTGGCGGATCCATTCGGCTTTACCTGGTTCATCAGCGAAGAGGTCGAGGATACGCCTCCGTCCGAAATGCAAAAGCGCTGGAACGAGATGTCGGTTTTATAGGCACGCGAGAGAACGGTTGTCCACATTTGTATCCGCTCCGGAAAAATCCATTCGCCCGGCGTGTTGGCCTTGAACACGGCCGGCGCGCCAAGCACGCAGAAGCGCGCATGAATGCAGCGTTTGCCGTCGAAGGTGATGGTAAGGGATCTGCCTTCCGCTGTATCCATGGGGCCGCTTCTCCGTTGCTTGTTCCGCGCACATTTGCACGGCGTATCCGCCGCATCCTTCCTGCCGCGCCATTCAGGTCAAGCGTGCAATCCATCGCTAGGTCGGTGCGCACGCGGCGAGTTTATCGGCCAGCCAAGCGATCTTCGGATCGTTGTGACTGCGCGGATGCCAGATCGCCCGCACCGGAAAGGCGCGCAGGCCGACCGGCGGTTCATTTATCCCAAGGCCGAAGCGGCACGCCTGGGTAGCGGCGAGTCTTCGCGGCAATGTCGCGATCAAGTCGGTTTCGGCCACCGCCGCCAGCGCCGGTAGAAACAGAGGGAAAACCGCTCTGATCCGCCGTTGATGCCCTTTCTCGGCGAGTGCCGCGTCGACGATGCCGCGCCGCTCGCCCGAGAACGAGACGAGCGCGTGCTCGCGGGCGAGATAGGCCCTGAGGCCGCCGACCTGGCGCAAGCCTTTCCGGTGCACCACGGCGTAGGTTTCCAAGTAGAAATCACGGCGCCCGTAGGCCTCTGGTAGGCCGGGCAAGAACCCAACGACCACGTCGACCTCGCCATTGTCGAGCGCGTCGAGTGCCCGGGCGGGCGGAAGCGACCGGAACACGGCCACAGCCTGGGGCGCCTCGCGCGCCAGCATGCGGCACAGCGGCGGCCCGAAGACGGCCGTCTCATAGTCAAGCGCCGCGATGCGGAAAACCACGGAGCTGCCGGCGGGCGAGAATTTCGGGCTTCCAAGGAGCCCCGCCTGCGCCGTCTCGATCATCGTCTGAACATGTGGCGCCAGTGCCAGCGCCCGCGCCGTCGGTTCGACGCCATGCGGCTTCCGCAAGAAGAGCGGATCGCCGAAGAGATCGCGCAGCCGCGCCATCGTATGGCTTACGGCGGGCTGGGTGAGGCCGAGCCTCGCCGCGGCCTCGGTGAGCTTGCGGTGTTTCAGAGCCTCGGAAAAGACAAGAAGCATGGTCATATCGAGGCGGCGTAATTTCGAATTGTTTATATCAGTCATTCTTCGATTTCATTTGTTCGAATATCAGTTTCGCTCATATCACGTGTTTGGCCGGAGCGGCAAGGCAGAGGTGGTGATGGCAGAGACGGACAAGTCGTTTGAGCTGGCGGTCACTGTCGTGGTGCGGCGAAGGGTGCGCGAAGGTGCCTCGGTCCGCTATGAGGAGTGGCTGAAACGGCTGATTGCCGAAGCTGCGGCGCTTCCGGGCTACATGGGGGCCGACATTCATCGCCCGGCGTCCGGTTCGCGGGAGTTCGTCAGCATCTTCCGCTTCGACAATCCGGAAAATCTGGCTGCATTCGAAGGTTCAGAACTGCGCCGCAAGTATCTTGCCGAGATTGCGCCCTACGTGGAGGGTGATGCCGCGTGGGACAGGTATACCGGCCTCGAGTTCTGGTTTGCGCCGCCGCCCGGCACGCGCATTCCCCAGCCATCCCCGTTCCGGATGGCGCTGCTGCTGGTTGCGGTCGTGTATCTATTGGTTTTGAGCATCGGATCGGTGATGGGTTACTTGCTCGCTTCTTGGCCGCACCCGTTGCGGCTCTTCGTCACCATCGTCATCGAAGTCTTCGCCATGACCTACGTGGTCATGCCGCGCCTCACCCGGCGTCTCGCGCGCTGGATCTACATCAACTGAACCGAAGGAGAAAGCCATGAGTCTTCGCGACGCAAATCCCGTTCGTTCAAAGGCGCCAAAACGTGTCGCCATCGTAATCGCCGATCCAGCGGTCTCCACCACGACCGGCTGGCCAGTTGGATTTTGGTGGGCGGAACTCACACATCCCTGGTACGCCTTCACCGAGCGCGGCTACCACGTCGACATCTTCTCGCCGGAGGGTGGCAAGTGCGAGGCCGACAATCTGAGCGATCCGCGCGATCCCGCAAAATATTCTGCGAGCGATCTGATCAGCATGGGGTTCATCAACACGCCGGAACTCGCCGCCAAGATCGAGTCAACCGGCAAGGCTGCTGACATCCAGCTTTCCGGCTACGACGCGCTTGTCGTGGCTGGCGGTCAGGCGCCGATGTTCACCTTCGAAAAGGCAAAAGGGCTGCAGAAGAAATTCGTGGAGTTTTATGAGGCAGGAAAAGTGGCTGCTGCACTGTGCCACGGCACTGCCATTCTGCGCTACGCGATGCTCTCGAACGGCGAGCCCCTGGCAAAAGGCAAGACGGTCACGGGTTTCGCCAATGTTGAGGAAGACTTCGCCGACAACGCGGTCTGGAGCATGGGGCTCCTTTCCAAGGACAAACACGTCATGCCCTGGCGGATCGAAGATGAGTTGAAGAAACTCGGCGCCAACTTCATCCAGGCGGGCCTCTGGCGTGGCTTTGCCGTCCGTGATGGAAACCTGGTGACCGGCCAGCAAAACTTTTCGGGCTCCGAAACGGCGGAAAAGATCATCGAGGCGCTTGGAGGTTAGCTGCGAGGAGCCATTTAAGCGTCTCGCCCCAGCAAGCGCCAATCCGCCGCGATATATCACGGCGGATAGGCCTTGTTCATATAGGCAAAGTCCACCTCCACCATCTCCCTGAGCACCTTGAGGTCCACATCGGCGAGCTTGTTGATGTAGAGGCAGCTTGCACCCGTCTTGTGCTTTCCGAGTTTGGCGCGGAGGGCGGCGAGCTTCTTTTGCGTTTGCGGGTTGCAGTAGCCGCCCATCATATAGAGCGTAAGCTTGTCCTTACGCGGGGAAAAACCGGCGCGGCACATATCACCCTCGCGGCCGCTATCGTATTTGTAGTGGTAGCTGCCGAAACCGATGATCGACGGTCCCCACATTTTCGCGGGGAGCCCGGTCACGTCCTTGAAGAGCTTTAGGAGAACTTTGGCGTCTTCGCGCCTGCCCGCTGGCACGGCGGCGATGAAGGTCTCGACCCGGACGATGGCCGGTTTCGTCTTGTTCGCGGACGTGGCCATGGCGCGCCTCCAGCTTCAGCCAATCGCTTTCGAACTCCGCAGCCGGTCTATCGCTTCCCGCGAGAGTCCGAGCAGGACGGAAAGAACACGCTCCGTCCCGTCTCCCAGCCTCGGGGCCGGCTTTTCGTATTCGGTTGGCGTTTGCGAGAAGACGATTGGGTTGGCAACGCCCGGCACCTGCACTCCGTCGTCGCGGGTGAGCCCGATCTGAAGTCCGCGCGCCAGAACCTGCGGGTTCTCGAAAACCTGATCGATGGTGTTAATCGGGCCGCAGGGAACGGCCGCCGCCTCGAAGGCTTCGACCCATTCGGCGGTGGTGCGCGCCTTCATCGGTGGAGAGAGCAGGGGGACAAGCGCGGCCCGGTTTTCGACGCGGCCCTTGTTCTTCGCGAAGCGCTCGTCAACAGTCAGGTCTGGCACGCCGATGATGCGGCAATACTCCGCGAACTGGCGGTCGGTGCCGACCGCCATGATGATGAAGCCGTCCTTCGTCTCGAAGGTTTGATAGGGCACGATATTGGGATGCGCATTGCCGAGCCTACCCGGCGCCTTGCCTCCGACCAGATAGTTCAGCGCCTGATTGGCGAGCACCGCGACCTGCGAATCGAGCAGCGAGATGTCGATGTGCTGACCTTCTCCGGTGCGTTCGCGATGATAGAGAGC
>JBJXGL010000073.1:0-2933 GCA_046160365.1 Aestuariivirga sp.
TGGCGCGCCACCTGCGTCTTCTGCCAGGGTGTGAGCTTGGCATAGGTCTCGGCCAGCAACTGCCGCGCCTTCTGCTCGAGCGTGGCGATCTCGTCGGTGACCGAGACGTTGCCCCCGCCCTGCGGCAACGCCCGCAGCTCCGCGACCCGGCTCTCCAGCTCGGCGATGGGCTTTTCGAATTCGATGTAGGTGCGCATGGGGTGGGTGGTTAGGGGATTTGAGCTGGCGAGTCGAGGGGGGTGGATAGGGCGAAATCTCGGACCGCTATCCTTTAACTGATCTCGACGCCCGGAATCAGTACAAACCATTGGCAGAGTTCTCGCAGTTTCTGCTGATTTGATCTCGAAAATGTTCCCCACACCTCCCCGTGGTGAGGATTCTCCGGCAAAGGATCAAAGCCAACTTGAAAGCTCGCGGTCCGCAACGCACCAGCTTCGAATCGCAGTGATCCAATCCATCGTGGTGTCGTTACAAACATGCGGGCATCTAATCCAGCATCCTCGATCTGTGTTTGCAGGTCGATTGACATTCCGCCGTTTAGGCCGCTGGATGCCCTGAAAACCATGGAAGATAGGCGCTTTCCGCCAGTCTTTTCGTCAATTACAACCTGCTGCTCAGAAACTCGACGAATTACTCCATCGCTAGCGTCTATACCGGCGTGATCATGAGGGATCACGCGCCCTTGCGCATCACGCGGCGGCTGTAGCAGGGGCAAGGTCAGGCTCCGTTAACTGTCTGACCCAAGTGGCCACAGTCGAAAAGTCGTTTGTAAGATCAATTTCCTCTCCCCTGCCTCCGCCATTGATCGTCGTTCGCCACGCATTCACTTTGTGCGGGGCTTGCACATGGAGCTCAATATCACCGCCGACCACGTGCCATTCGATTTGCAGATCTCCACTAGAACCAGGAACGAGTTGCGGTGCTGGAGCGTCAGGCGCACATATAGCTTCAAGCATTCTGAGGGCAAACGTCACGTTTTCAAGAGAAACCGGCACACCGTCGTAGCCATCCCAGCCGCGCTCAAGTCGGATCAATTCTTCCAATCGCTTGATGACTGCATCGCGCCATTTCTGGCTTGAAGAAAACACCATTAGGCGCGTAGAAACGGTAGGTAGTTGAATTACTTTGTGCGAAAATACCGATGTAGAAGGAGTCCTGGTCATGCCCGCCGGTCCCACAAGTCATGCGCTTCTTCTGTCGTTATCTGGGCGAATCGTTGCACTATAAGCTCTCTGCATTTTGCTATGTATCGCAATGCAGAATCAATATTCTGAGCGTCGGGCCTGCCACGAGCGGTCAAGTTCAGAATAATCAAGCGTCGTCCGTCTGACCTTACTCCAGTAGAAATTTCATATGTGATTCGCCCCGTTGGCTTGGAATCATCGCCGAGAATTACTTCTCGAATTGCGACGTTTAGGTCATCCACCGAGATGCCAGCAAGCGATATGCCCCGCAACCATGCTGATATGTCCGATGTGCCGCTCTCGGTTGAAATATGATTAACATACGAGATCTCGCATTGATTTATCGTTAGCTCCTGCGAACTGGTTTTTGAGAAATATTGCTCAAGACGCTGCAGTTCAGACCGAAATCTATCAAACATGTGTTCGAAGCGCGGATATTCGTTTGTCTGATCACCTATCTTCCGCCAATTGTGCAACAGGCGATCGGCCTGGAATTGGATAAGTTCTTCGCCTCCGGCTTTCACAAACCAAAAACGATTGGCCATAGAGTTTGGGATAAAGCTTAGTTGCCCCAGCATTTGGCCGTGATGAGGTAGGCCGAATGTCTCAAAAGTTGGTTCCAGGGCCGGATGAGCTTGAAGTTGCGGGTATTCTTGCTCATACAATTTCCAAACTTCTCCCACCGAGCCTGGTTGATAGCCCTTCGGCGGCGAAAATTGTACGCCGATTACCACTTCGTTGAGCGGCGGCCTGCCGAAATCCGGTAGGTTCTCTGGTCGCTGCGCCTGCAAGGATATGCCCTGACTCTGATCCGATAGTGTCTAGCCTATCACTTCACGACTGCCGAACAAGTGCATAGGCACAGTCTTGCCCCGCCTACGCCGCCTACGCCGCCTCCACCGCCTTCCCCGCTCCCACCCGCGCCTTCGCTAGCTCCGTGGCGGCGGGGTAGTCGGGTTTGCCGCTGCCGAGCAGGGGGAGGCTGTCGACGATCAGGTAGTCGGCGGGGACGGCGAGTTCGGAGGCGCCTTTGCCACGGGCGTGGCGCAGGAAGGCGTCGCGGGCAGCGGTCTTTTCCTGGGTGATGAGGACGAGGCGCTCGCCCTTGCGCGGGTCGGGCAGGGAGATGACGACGGAAAGGGCGGCCGGCCACAGCTCGGCGGCCATGGCCTCGATGGCCGACAGCGACACCATCTCGCCGCCGATCTTGGCGAAGCGCTTGGCGCGGCCGCGGATGCGGATGTAGCCGTCAGCATCGATGGTGACGATGTCGCCGGTGTCGTGCCAGCCGTCATCGGGCGGCTCGAGGGTGCCGGGGTTCTCGGCGCGGAAGTAGCCGAGCATGACGTTGGGGCCCTTCACGTAGAGGCGGCCGCCTTCCTCGATGCCGGGCACGGGCTCGAGGCGCGCGGCCATCAGTGGCGACAGACGGCCCACGGTGCCGACGCGGTTGGCCAGTGGCGTGTTCATGGCGAGCACGGGCGCCGTCTCGGTGACGCCGTAGCCCTCGAGAATGCGCACGCCGAACTTCTCCGCGTAGATGGCGCGGGTGCGGTCCTTGACGGCCTCCGCGCCGGCCATGATCAGGCGCACGTTGTGGAAGTCGTAGGGGTGGGCGGTGCGCGCGTAGCCGTTGAGGAAGGTGTCGGTGCCGAACAGGATGGTGGCGTTGGTGCCGTAGATCAGTTCGGGCACGATGCGGTAGTGCAGCGGCGAGGGGTAGAGGTAGACGGGAATGCCGCCCATCAG
>JBJXGL010000074.1:0-4566 GCA_046160365.1 Aestuariivirga sp.
TGCGCACGATAGAGCGACCGATCGCCACGCGCTGGCGCTGGCCGCCGGACAGTTGCGACGGCTTGCGATCCATCATCGGGCCGAGTTGCAACATATCTGCTGCCGCCTTGGTGCGTTTCTCGATGTCCTCCTTGGAATGTCCAGTCATCTTGAGGCCAAAGCCAATGTTATCGCGCACCGTCATGTGGGGGTATAGCGCATAGGACTGGAACACCATGGCGACGCCGCGGTCAGCGGGTTCGACCTTGGCCATCTCCTCTCCGCCGATGAGTAACGAGCCCGAAGTGAAGTCTTCCAGTCCGGCAATCATCCGCAGCAAGGTGGACTTGCCACAGCCCGAGGGCCCGACAAAGACGGTGAACTCGCCGTCTTTGATCTCCAGATCCACTCCTTTGATGATATGGACGTCACCAAAACTCTTGCGCGCGTTCTTGAGCGTGACAGCAGCCATGGGCTTACCCCTTTGTTGCGCCGAGCGTGAGGCCGGCAATGAAGTGTTTTTGCATCAGGAAGAACATTGCGACGGGTGGGAGAGCCGCAATGATGGAAGCAGCAGAGATCAACTCCCAAGCCACTTTCCATTGGCCTTTGAGTTCACTCATTCCGGCTGTGACCGGTCTGACCTCGGCCGAATTGGCCATGACAGTTGCCCAGAAATAATCATTCCAGATGAAAGTGAAAATCAGAACCGAAAGAGCGGCGATGGCCGGCCGCATCAGCGGCATAACAATGTGCCAGAAGATTTTCCATTCGTTGACGCCTTCAACCCGTGCCGACTCGATCAGAGCGAAAGGGAGACCTTTGATGAAGTTGCGCATGAACAGGGTGCAGAAACCAGTTTGAAACGCCACATGAAACAGCACCAGACCGGTTGTGGTGTTGTACATGCCCAGACTTTGAGTGAGGTCTCGCACCGGAATGGCCAAGATCTGGAATGGAACGAAGTTACCCGCCACAAACATGAAGAACACCAGCAAATTGCTCTTGAATTTGTAGACCGCCAACGCAAATCCGGTGAGACATGACAAGCCGACAGCGCCGATCACGGTAGGAATCGTGACTTTGAAGGAGTTAAGAATATACCAGCCGATATTGCTGTTCTCGAACACCGCTGAGTAGTTTTTGACAAAGTCAAATCCCGACGGCCAACCGAAATAATTGCCGGATGCGAGATCTTCCGCCGGCCGGATGGATGTGACCGCAATGCCGATCAGCGGCAGCAGCCACAACGTCAGCGCCACGGGTAACAGCCATTTATAGGTTCGCTGAATCCACGGTTTCGTGCGCTCTATGGGAGTCGGAAACATCAACTGTTCCTTTCTTGCGAAAGCATGCGGACGATGAAGATCGAGATGAAAACCAGCATGATGGCAAACAGGACCACTGCAATTGCAGCGCCGTAACCCATGGCATAGCCATACTCTGACAGCGCTTGTTCATACATGAAGTAAGACAACACGCGCGTTGATCCGAACGGCCCACCGACGGTCATGATGGAGATCAAGTCGAAAGAGCGAAGCGCACCAATCACCGTCACCACCATGGCGATGAAGGTTGCAGGGCGCAATTGCGGGATGATGATGTGCCAGAGCATGGACCAGCCTTTGGCATTGTCCATGCGCGCCGCTTCGACCTGTTCCGAGTTGATGTTGTTGAGACCAGTCAGATACAGGATCATGCAATAGGCAATCTGCGGCCAGAGGCCTGCCGCTATGACGCCATAGGTGGCGAAGCGGTCCTCGGCGAGAATGGCAGTTTCTGTGCCCGTGAAAAAGCTGATTACCTTTGGCAACAACCCAAAGTCAGGGGCGTAGAACCAGCTGAATATCAGGCCGACCACGACCTGACTAATAACGAAGGGAAAGAAGAACAGCGACTTGTAGACCCTAATACCGGTCACGGTCTGGTTCAGGAACAGTGCAACGGCCAATCCCGCCGGAATGGCCAGTAGATAGAGGATCAGCCAGATTATGTTGTTCTTGAGCGACGTGTAGAACGAGTCATCGTCGAGCAAACTGGCGTAGTTGCCCATGCCCACCCAGGTCTTGGGACCAAGGCCATCCCATTCGTAAAAGCTGATCCAGATCGACTGGAAAATTGGGATGATCACATAGATGAGAAAGATGAGCATACCCGGGGCGAGAAACAGCCAAGGCGCCAGCGTGCGCTGGTTGCGTTTCCAGAAACCGGCCTCAGTCGTTGCAGACATTTGGGACCTCCCAGAAGTGTTGCTCAATGCAAACAGAACCAGCGCTCAAAAAGCGCACATCGCCAGACACACGGAAACAAGAATCTTGAAATGAGTTATAGAGCCCGCCTCCCAGCGAGAAAACAAACCCGGCACAAAGAGTTGGGATGGGGCGCACCCTCCGCCGCAATGACACAAGCCATTGCCGAGAAGTGCGCGCCCCGGGAGGAACTTACTTGTAAACCTTGTCGGCAACCTTCTGCAGGCGCTCAAGGATCGCGTCGATGTTCTCGGGCTTTGCCATGAATTCCTGGAAGCCTTCCATGCCGGCCTTTGCCATGTCGGCGGGCGCGTCACGGTCAAAGAACTGAGCCAGCGCATGAGCGTTCGACAGGCCTTCAAAGCCAGCCCTGATGAACGGATCATCGCCAACAGTTGACGTGTTGTTCACCGGCAGCTGGCCAAGGGTTGCGTTCATCTTGGTCTGCGCTTCTGCAGAGCCGAGATAAGCGAGGAACTTCTTGGCGTCTTCCTTGTTCTTGGCGCCCGACGGAATGTGGAATGTATCCGTTGGTGCTTCTTCAGCGCGCGGAACTCCTGGCGTGATTTCCGGGAACAACATGAAGCCGAGTGTGTCATTGGTCATGCCGCCCTGCTTGAAGGTGTCGACAGCGAAGTTGCCCATGACGTAGTTTGCAGCCTTGCCCTGCGAGAGCAATGCAGCAGCATCCTGCCAGTCAATGGCAGCGGCATTAGCAGTCATGTAGGGAACGACTTTGGCCCATTCGGCAAACGCCGCCTTGACCTTGGGGTCCGTCCACTTCACGCGGCCGGCTGTGAGGTCCATGTGGAACTCATAACCATTGGTGCGCATGTTGATGTAGTCGAAGATGCCGGCGCCAGGCCACAGAGCCTTTGTTCCAGTAGTCAAGCAGTCAATGCCAGCGGCCTTGAACTTTTCGCAGTTGGCGACAAATTCAGCCCAGTTCTTTGGCACTTCAGCACCAGCCTTTTTGTAGGCTTCCTTGTTGTAGTAGATGCCCCACTGATAATAGGTGTAGGGCACGCCCCACTTCTTGCCATCAATGGTCATTGAAGCCGCGGCAGACTTCAATTGATCGTTGAAGCCATTTGCTTCCCACACATCATCAACCGCCTCAAACAGGCCAGCCGTGACGAACGGAGCCATGCGGTTGCCAGCATACCAAGCGGCAACGTCCGGTGCATCGGCTGTCAGGAAGTTGCGGATCGCAGACTTGTAGCCTTCATGGTCGAAGTTGTTCCACTTGACCTTGATGTCGGGGTGCTTGGCTTCAAAGCCAGCGATCAGTTCTTCCATGGCTTTCTTTGGAGCCGGGTCAGACTGGTCCGAGTTGATTACGAGTTCGCCGGCCAAAGCCGTAGAAACAGAAAGTGCAAAGGCGAATCCAAGCCCGAAAAGGCTTTTGAAGAGCGTCATTATTAGTCCTCCCTGGATCGCCGCCACCATGGCGGCGGAAGCGTTTCATGCGGCTGGTTTTTCTTTTGCCTGCATGTTGGCCTTGACCTTCGATTGTTTTTCGACAAGTCTCTACCGCAAACCTGCCGTCCGCTTCCGGATTCCTAAGTATTATGGCAAAGCTCACAACCCGCTCCCCGGCCTACAAGGATGAAAGCGTTCCCGCACGTCCCGAGATGGACCGTGGCTATCCCGTTGTGATCTTTGGCGATCACCGCTTCTGTGCAGGCAATGCAATGACGGTCCAGCCCATGCGAGGTCCGCACATGCACAGCCAGGTAGAGTTGAATTATGTCCTCACCGGCAGCATGACTTACTGGTTCGATGGCCGGGTGCTCACGCTCTCGTCTGGCCGCCTCGCCCTGTTCTGGGGCATGATCCCCCATCAGGTGACGGAATGCGACGAGGGCACTACTTTCGTGGTGCTCTATGTGCCGATGGCGGTGTTTCTGGAACTTCCCACTCTGAGCGCTCTGCGCACCGCAATCTTCCGGGGTGCCGTGATCGAAGCCCTGGACATCAAACCCTATGACACCGACCTCTTCCAGCGCTGGCGCGAAGATCTCTTGGAGGGAGATTCGCAACTGGAGCAGATCGTCAAGGATGAACTCACGGCCCGTGTCCGCCGCCTTGACCGGGCGGGCTGGCACGACTTGCGCGAAGTCTCGCCCATGGCCCCGAAAGCCAAACACCTCGGACATGACCATGATCGCGCCGTGCGCGTGGAGACCATGGCCCAGTTCATTGGCGAGCACGCGCTGGAAGCCATTTCGGCCGAAGACGTGGCCAAGGCTGCGGACTTGCACCCCAACTATGCCATGACGTTATTCAAGCGAGCCGTGGGCCTGACTATAAAGCAATCCATCACCCGGCACAGGCT
>JBJXGL010000075.1:0-5199 GCA_046160365.1 Aestuariivirga sp.
GGGGAGCGGGTACTGCCTGGGCTACAACGCCTGACCAGATGAGGATTTTTCCCTTGCGCGTCGCCACTTCCTGCACGTCGACCAGTTCTTCTACCAGGCGCTCGAGGCCCTGGTTATCAAGAGCAAATTCCTGCATGAGACCCGAAATCGACACGCGGCCATTGGCTTGCAGCAATGCCCTTGCTTTCGCCACGGCGTCGAAGAAGCTCATGCTGGGGGACATCCGTTCTGCAAACGAGCGGCATGCATTACACCGCCTCCAATGCCTTCTGCACCGACTTTGGCGCACGGGCGATGACGGTGAGGTACGCGCGGGCAGAGCCTTCCGGCTGGCGTTTGCCCTGTTCCCAGTGGCGCAGCGTGTTGACGCTGAAACCGAAACGCGCGGCGAACTCCTCCTGCGTCATCTTCAAGCGCGTGCGAATGGCGCGCACATCGACTGCTTCGGGGACATGGACGCGATAGCGGCTGGCGTCGGCGCCACCGCGCGCATAGGCGAGCGCCTGTTCCAGACCCCGCGTGATGCTCTTTTCCACTTTGCTCATTGCGATTTCCTCTTACCCTTCACGCCATACGTCTCTGCAATCGACTTCGCCAATTGTCGAAATCCATCGCGCTGATCCTGTGTCAGATCATCCCTTTGGTTCTTCGCATAGGCCGTCAGCGCGAACAGCGGCAGATTCGGGCTATGGTAGAAATAGATGACGCGCGCGCCGCCACGTTTTCCCCGTCCTTCCAGACCCCATCGCAACTTGCGAACCCCGCCGGCGCTGGGGATCAAGTCCCCTTCCGCCGGGTTCTGCGCCAGATAATCGACGAGCAGTGAACGCTCCTCCTCATCCATCAGTTTGCGTGTCGCCGCCAGAAACTCCGGCGTTTCAACGACGGTGACGGGTAGCGACTCTCTCATGGTGGATACTAGTCCAATGGATTAGTTCGTGCAAGCGAAGAAGCGCTCATCCTAGGCGAAGCCGGGCCGCCTGAAGAGGGGCGCCGATGGAGTCGTACTCTTCGATGGCCTGGTTCAGTAGTGACTTGCGCGTGGCTTCATCACCGAGCACGGCGGCGAGTTCGGCGCGCCATTCGAGGAGGTGGGGTGCCAGAGATTTTGAGCCGGTGCGCTCGATCAGTTCGGCGGCAAGGCTTAAGGCTTCGCCGGCGGCTTGTTCACCGACCTTGCCGTCGCGCCGGAGAATGGTTCGCGCACGGACCCCTTGTGCCAGGGCTTCGAAATTTCCGCGCAACCCATGGCGGCATTGCCTGATGGCTTCCGTCGCGACGACGTCCGCCTCATCCAAATCGCCCGACAGCATGAGCGCCTCGGACAGATAAGTCGTCGCCATCGCAGCGTGTTGGTATTCGACGCGATGGAAAATATCGGCCGCTCGCCGAGCATAGCCCACCGCATCCTCGGGCCTGCCGCCGACGAGATGTGCGCAAGCATAGGCGGTATTGGTGTGCGCAACAAAGTTCGGAGGCTCGCCGATTTCGCGCGCGATACTCTCGAGCTTTTGGCCGCAGTCCAGGGCGCTCGCGGGGTCTCCAGTGAGATGATGGGCGAGCGCCGCCCAGATCTGAATATAGCCATCCATCTCCCGCGATCCGTCCGCACGCACGAACCGCCTGGTGCGCTCCCACTCCTTGAACCCTGCCTTGATTTGGCCGGTCCACGTGAGGTTCCCCCCAAGCCAGAACGATGACACGACGTCCGGAGCGAGCCCCAGCCAACTATCGCTTGGCGCAATGCGCGGGTACCTGGCAAAGCCCTCATTGGCGAGTTGAATGGCCTCGGGAAAGCGCGCGACCCAGGTCAGTGCATCTACGAGCAGAAACCACGCGTTCGCCTGGGCGATGACGTCTTCACCTTCATGGGCTACGCGATGACATTCGATCGCAACCTTCAAATAGGCTGCGGCGTCGCCGTCAGCGCCCAACCGTGCGCGCGCGTGGGCGGTGGAAAGTGCCAACTCCGCTCGTTGATCGTTGATATCGCGGGCGTGCGCTCTGCCTTGCTCCAGCAGTTCATCTGACTCTGCTGTGCCGACACCAAGGCGCCAGCCAAGGCTCAGCAATTGCTGACACGCGGAAACAGCAAATGTCGAAGCCTCGGAATCTTTCGGGAGCATGGGCAGCAGGGCCCTTACGCGCGACCAATGCCGATTAGCGGTGGCCATATCAGTTTTCGCAACCCAATCGGCAGCGCGCCGGTGCCATCGGGCTGCCTGCAGCGCTTCTCCGGCCTCATCCCAGTGATGCGCGAGCAGCGCGGCGCGTTCGTCGAGGTGCGTGGCGTCCTGCCGTTCGATCGCCTCCGCGAGCGTGCGGTGGATCTTTCGCTTGCGCTCGGTGAGCAGACTGCCGAGCGCCACTTCCTGGGTGAGCGGATGCTTGAAGGCGTATTCGACGGTTGGATAGAGGGACAGTTCGTGGATGAACTCGGCGCGGCGGAGGTTGGCGATGGCGGACTTTAGTTCGTCGGGGGTCAGTCCGGCGATTTCTGCCAGAAGCGTTTCGGGGAAGTCCTTGCCGATCACGGATGCGGTTTGCAGCAAGCGCTTCTCGCGCTCGGGCAGACGGTCGATGCGTGAGGCCAGGATCGATTTGACGGTCGCTGGCACCTCGAGGCGATCAAGTGGGATGACCAGCCGGTAGTTACCGCTCGCACCTTCGACGTGTTTCGTTTCGATCAGGTTTTGGGCCACTTCTTCAATGAAGAAGGGATTGCCGCCGGTGCGTTGGTGGATGGGGGCCGCCAGTGAGGCGATTGTCGAGTGATTGCCGAGCAGGCTCGTCAGCAGCTCCGCCGTCGCCTTCTCGTCGAGTGGTGTCAGCGGGATTTGGCGGTACCAGGATTTCTGCATCCACTCGGCGCGGTACTCGGGGCGGAAGTTCAGGAGCAGCAAACTGTGTGCGCCTTGCCGGGCGTCGACCATGTGTTCGAGAAACTCTGCGCTGGCTGGGTCGAGCCAGTGCAGGTCTTCCACCATCGTGACGGTGGGCGCCTTCTCGCTGGCGCTGCGGATGATCTGGCGGATGACGCCGATGAGCTGGCGTTGGCGGGCTTCTGGGTCGAGGCGCGGGGCCGGGTTCTGCGGATCGGCGACGCCGAGGAAGTCGTAGACCAGCGGCAGCGTGTCCGCGAATTTCTGGTCAAGCTCCACCATGTTGCCCGCGATCTTTACGCGCGAAGCTTTGTCGTTGTCCTCGCTGGTGATGCCGAAGTAGGAGCGGAAGACATCCAGGATCGGCAGGAACGGGATGTTGCGGCCGTGGGCCACGGCCCTGCCTTCGAAGACCCGCATGCCCTTGGCGCGGCAGCGTTCGAGGAACTCGAAGCACAGGCGGCTTTTGCCGGTGCCGGCTTCGGCGACGACACCAATGACCTGGCCGTTGCCGGCCGCCGTTTGCTCAAGCGCATCTTCAAGCGTGCGCAGATCGGAAGCGCGGCCGACAAAGCGGCTGAGACCGCGTGAGCGCGAGACGTCGAAGCGATTGCGCGAAGTGCCCATGCCGTTCAGGCGATGAACGTGCATCGGGTTGGCGACGCCCTTGACGCGAAACTCGCCGAGGTCCTCGAGGTCGAAGTAGCCCCGAGCGAGCGCTGCCGTGTTCGCGCTGACGAAGCAGGTGTCAGGTGACGCGAGATTTTCCATACGCTGGGCAAGGCCGACCGTGTGGCCTTGCGCGGTGTAGTCCATGCGCAGGTCTTCGCCGATTGTGCCCACGACGACTTCGCCCGAGTTCAGGCCCATGCGGGTGGAGAAACTGAGGCCGTGCTCGCGCTTGAGTTCGGTGGCGTAACGGGCGATCTCGTCTTTGAGGTGCAGGGCCGCATAACAGGCGCGCTGGGCATGATCCTCATGCGCGATCGGGGCGCCGAAGAGCGCCATGATGCCGTCGCCGGTGAACTTGTCGACGAAGCCTTCGAACCGCTCGACGCCCTCGGTGAGGATCGCGAAGAACTTTGACATGATCTTCGAGAAGGCCTCCGGGTCGAGGCTCTCGGCGAGCTCCATCGAACCTTTCACGTCCGCAAAGAGGACGGTCACCTGCTTGCGTTCGCCCTCAACCGCCGCCTTCGACTGGCGGATCTTATCGGCGAGGTGTTTCGGGGTTTCGCGGGATGGTGGTGGAGCGGTTGCACCTGATTTGGTGCCGCACTCGAGGCAGAATTTTGCGGCTGGCGGCAATTCGGTTCCGCAGGCGGCGCAACGCGCCGCGAAGGCTGTGCCGCACTCCACACAGAACTTCGCGCGTTCAGGATTGGAGCCGCCGCACTTCGTACAATTCACGTTCAAGGCCTTTCGGAGTTTGGCGGGCGCAAACGTTAATTTTGGTTGTCAGTCCTCTCTTGTAGTATAATGCCGCTATGAACGAAAAGGCACATCCCCGTATCTCGCGAGACCCCAAGGTGATGATGGGCAAACCCGTCATCGCGGGGACACGCGTGCCCGTCGATGCCGTCGTGCGCCAGTTCGCCGCCGGCGCCGATATGGACTGGGTGTTGAAGGGGTTCCCCGACCTAACCGCAGACGACGTTCGCGCGGCGCTCGCCTTTGCAGCGGCGTGTGTCTCGGAAGTTCCAGCCGCGGCCGCCGAGTAGATGCGGTTCTCCATCGATGCATGCGTGCCTGCGCAGTTGGCGGCGGCATTGCGGGCACTTGGGGCCGATGTGACGTTGGCCTCTGGCCGACCGGCTATGCCTGACGACGAGGTGTTGAGCGGATCGGTTTCGCGCGACCGGGTGCTCATCACATCCGACAAAGACTTCGGCGAACTTGTTTTTCGCGATGGCAAGGCAGCCGTCGGCGTTGTTTTGGTTCGCTTCGACATCGTGTCGAATGTTGTTGCGGATGAGACCGCCAAGAGGATCCTGGCGATCGAGAGTGAAGGGCGTGGATTGTTCGCGGTGCTTGAGCGGACAAGCGTTCGCATCCGGCATATGCCCGGATAAACGGGGCGCATGCCGTAGGTTTTGCCGCGCGCCTTGCGAACGAACGTAAACAAGAGTAACCCTCACCCTTACGTATCCGGAAAGGGAACGCGGTCAAAACCGCGGCTGCCCCCGCAACTGTGAGCGGCAAGCTCGTCACCAAAGACGCCACTGAGGAAACTCGGGAAGGCCGGTGAAGAGCGCTCGAGCCGCAAGCCAGGAAACCTGCCGGATGCTGTCGTCCTTCCTGCGCCGGGGTGTGCGTA
>JBJXGL010000076.1:0-5351 GCA_046160365.1 Aestuariivirga sp.
TGACATTGTCCTTGCCCGCCTCGATTTCGCTCGCGTTCACCGA
Source organism: Aestuariivirga sp. (assembly GCA_046160365.1). Lineage (GTDB taxonomy): Bacteria > Pseudomonadota > Alphaproteobacteria > Rhizobiales > Aestuariivirgaceae > Aestuariivirga. The sequence goes on from JBJXGL010000076.1 coordinate 44, forward strand.
CACGGTGCGGCGCGGATCGACGAAGACGATGCGCGCCTTGTCGTGCGCTTCATCGGGGAGCTGCGCCTTCTTCTTGTCGAGCGACGTGCCGCGCAGATTCGGAACCCAGTGATTGAGGAAGTAGTTGGTCTGGCACTCGAGAGGATTGTTGCCGACCGACACTAGAGTATCGGCGAGCTCCGCGTCCTCGTAGCAGTTGTTGAGTTCGCCGACGCCCATGTCGCGCGTGGCGTGAACTTCGGAATTGTAGGCCGGCCGGTTGTGGATGCGGATGTTCTTTATCTTCATCGACTCGAAGTAGAGCTTGCCGGTGCCCCAGGTGTTCTCGTAGCCGCCGGCCGAGCCGCCATGGTCGAAGACGGAGACGAAGAGCCCGTCTTCTCCTTGCTCCTTGATGACCGCCGCCGTCACCCGCGCCACGAGATCGAGTGCGTCGTCCCAGGAGGTGGGCTGCATCTGGCCATAACGCCACACCATCGGATCGGTCAGCCGTTGCGTCTGCGATCCGCGCGTCCGGCTGAACCGGCTCTCGCCCATGCGCGCGCCGCGCACCGAGCCGAGGCCGGAGTTCACTTCGCATTCGACGTCCGGCTTGATCACGATGTGCACGTCTTTGCCGTCCTGCTGGACGATGTTGTACATCGATGGCGAGTACCAGTTCGCCGTCTCCGCGCCCTGCTGTTTCGAGAGATCGGCGCCGAAGGCGTTCTCTCCCGGCGCCGTGCCGCCCTGCTTGTTCACCGGCCAGGTGTAGGCATGATAGCCGCAGCCCACGATGCAGTAGTGGCAGGTGACATTGTGCTTCTTCGCATCCGCCGGGATGATCGGCAGGCGGTCGATGTGACGTTTGAATGCCATGGTCCGGTCCTCCTTACAGAACGTTGCTCAGGCGGCCGTAGAGCAGCTCATCGATGCCGCTGGCATGGATGTCGCCCTTGTCGTCCACCATCAGCACATATTGCGGCAGGTTCTGCGTGGACTGCCCCCAGACTTGCTGTCCGCCCGCCTCGGCGTCGAAGCGCGAATAGTGGCCGGGGCAATTGAAGGTGCTGTCGCCGGCGTTGTAGGCGAGCGGAAAGCCCTTGTGCGGGCAAATGGTCGAGAAGCCGACGATATCGCCGTCGGGGCCGGCGCCGCCCGGCACCGCTTTGCCGAGCTTCAGGATCACGCCCGGCGCATCGGCATCCGGATAGGCGACATTCATGGGCTCATTGACCTTGAGGTCCTTGATGTTGGCGAGTTTGCTGGCGGGATAGTCGAGCAGCGCGCCGTTCGTCGCCGCTTTCGCCTCGCTGCTCGCGAAGCCAACGACCGGCAGAGCCGCCGCCGCCGCAAATCCGCCGCGCAGGAATTGGCGGCGTCCAACCTCGACAAGCTTGTCGCATCTTTTCATGGTGTTCTCCCAAACAGTTTATTGCTCTTGGACACCAGATTAGTGGGAGGAACTCTGGCTCGTTATGTGCGCTGCAGCATTCGTAGGTAGCTGCTTTTCAGACGTTTGCCCAATGCCATGTTCGGATTTCCGAACATGTTGCATGGGCGAAGGTCCAGTTTTTCGAACGCAGCTAATCCATGTCGCCGGAGACATTGAGGCGGCGCATCTTGTCCCAGAGCGTGGTGCGCGAAACACCGAGGAGCCGCGCGGCTTCCAGAATCTGGCCGCCGGTTTCCTTCAGAGCCCTTTCGATCTGCCGGCGCTCCGCGAAATCCCGCGTTTCCGAAAGTGTCGCGAAGGCGCGCATCATCGGATGGTCGACCGTCGTCGCGCGATCCGGAAACATGTCGATGGGCATGATCCATTCCGTGTTGGCGAGGCTCGCCGCGCGTTCCACCCGGTTCCTCAGTTCGCGCACATTGCCGGGCCAAGGATGCTCGAGCGCCATCTCGAGTGTCAGCGTGCTCATGCTTCGCTGCTCAGTCCGATCGGTCCCCTGGAAACGGCTGAGGAAATGTTCGATGAGCCATGGAATGTCGTCGGCGCGTTGCCGCAGCGGCGGCACCTGAACCGTGACGGCATTGATCCGGAAAAAGAGATCGGTTCGGAACTCCCCCTTGGCGACCAGGCGTTCGAGATCGCGATTGGAGGAGCAGACGATCCTTCCCCGGAACTGCATCTGCTGCTCGCCGCCCACGCGATGATACTCGCGCGCTTCGACCAGGCGCAAAAGCTTCGCCTGAAGCGCCAGCGGAAGTTCCGAGACCTCGTCAAGGAACAGAATACCGCTTCGCGCCCGCTCGGCGAAACCGTGATGAAAAGCCTGTCCCGACACGCCCCGATATCCAAACAGCTCCCGCTCCATCACATCGGCGGGGATAGCCGCGCAGTTGACGGCGATGAAAGGTTCCTTGGATCGCACCGACACGCCATGCAGGAATCGCGCGCAGACCTCCTTGCCAACGCCCGTCTCGCCGCTGATCAATACTGGACTGGTTCCGTCCGAAACGCGCCGCAGGGTCGATTCAATCGAACGCATATCTTCGGAAACGCCTAAGACGGCATCGGCGCGGGCGATGGCGTTGCGCTGGATCAGCATGCGCGCCCGGTCGAGGAAGGCGCCCATCTCGAAAGGCTTGGTCAAGTAGTCGCCCGCGCCGGCCCGCATCACGGCGACGGCCTGATCGATATCGCCATAAGCCGTCACGAACAGAAACGGAGGTAAGGATTCCGTCGTCGCCAATTCAAAGAACAGATCGTCGCCGCGGCCGTCCGGCAATCTCATGTCGCAGACCACCAGATCGGGACTTGTGGCACGAAGCCCGCGTTGCGCTTCGGCTCGTGTTTTCCACCAATCGACATGGCATCCTTCGAGCGAGAGGCTTTGGACGAGGGACTCGCCCATGACCGGATCGTCTTCAACCAACCCAATGACGCGACCCTCAAGCTGCATAGCGCAGTTCCCCCGGTTGCCGCGGCACGCTCATGCGGATGGTCGTTCCATCGGCACTACTCGCCAGAACTTCAAGCTTGCCGCCGATTTCATCGCAGAGCCGCTTCACGATCCAAAGGCCAAGCCCGGATCGGCGGTCCAGCGGCGCGGCTCCGGTGCCGGGTCTCTCCAGATACTCCCGGACATGATCGGGCAGGCCGTTGCCGGCATCACTGACATCGAGCAGCAATACACCGCCGTTGACGTTCACCCGGAAGCCCACGGTTCCTTCGTCCCGGCTGACATGGCAGGCATTCAGGAGGAGATTGAGCGCCGCATCGCGGATCGGCACGGCGGGGACCGGGATCGGCTCGGCAATTCCGATGGACCATTCCAGTTGGAGCCGCCGCCGCTTTGCTTCGGGTTTGACGAGGAGCCGCAGATCGTCGAGATCGGCGGCAGTCAGATCGCGCAAGGGCCGGTCAGCGCGGTAGGTGGCAAGCGTCGACTGCACGAGTTCGCGAATGCCGGTCAGGCCCTGTTCGATCAGCCGGTGCGACGTCGCGCGCACCTGCTCCCGGTCGCCATGGCGTTTGAGCGAATCCAGGGCGTTGAACATGCCGCCAAGCGGGTTGTTGATCTCATGAGCCATGCCCGAGGCAAGCCGCCCAAGGCTCGCGACTTTCTCTTCTTCCGCCAACTGCACCGCGAGACTTTCCCGTTCTCCCACAGCCTCTGCAAGCGCGTTGTAGCCTTCGAACAGGCGTTTGAATTCGGCACTTTGCAGATTCACATCGGCGTCGGCGGCCGCCTCCATCTGCCCCGCGCGGCCCGCTTCGAATAGCTTCGTCAAAACGGCCACCGGCCGCGTCATCCGCCGCACCAATACAAAGCCAATGGCCGCGAGACCGAAGGTCAGCGCGAGATTTGTCAGAAGCAGCGTCCAGAACACGTCGTTTCGCTCCTTGAGAAGCGGCGCGATGTCGGCCTCGGCGGTAACCCTCCCGATCTTGCGGTTCCGGAAAATCAGATCGCGCCCGAAGCGCGCGACGCCGTGTACCGGATCAATGGTTGGCCCCTCGGCAAGCTTCCCCGCCGTGGCCGGTTCCGGCAACGAGGATTGAGATGCGAACCGGTTTGGATCGCTGGCCGCCAGGATCAAACCATCGGCACCCGACACGGCCGTCCAGTTCACATTCAGGCTGCGGTATTGGGCGCGCGAGCGATCGAGCGTGTCGTAGACTTCCCAGACGTCTTCTCTCACGACCGACGGCAGGAGGGCCGATGTCAGCCCATCGAGATAAGCCGACGTGAGTTGATTGAGGTGCCGTTGCTGGGTGACCTCCAGACGCTTCAACACCTGATTGGTGATGATCACGCTGACCGCGAACATCAAGCCAACGACCAACAGGGGCGCCTTCAGAACCAGCGGCCATGTCATCGGATTGAAGCGGGACGCGGTCCTCATAGGTTGATGCTTCTCACCAAGTCCATCTTCGCGGCGATTTGATCGAACAGCGACTCCGGTTCATCGACAAACCCATCGAGCCTGAGAATTGCCAGCACATCCCGGCCATCCCTATCGGATCGCATGTCAACAAGCGCATTGTGAAGCAGCTTGACGCGTTCGCCATCGCGGTTTTTTCGCAAACAAGCGACGGGCGGGAAGCCCAGCTCCTCCGACTTTCTCAAGACCTTTGTCTTCTTCGTGAGTTCGGGTTCGAGCTCCGACATGACCTCCCAGACATAACCATCGACGCTCCCGCTCTGCGCCAGCCCCGACGCCACCGCGCGCACGACATTTCTATGGCCGTAGGTGAAGATCGTCCTCTTGAAGAACGCTTCGGGGCGGATCTTTCGTTCCGCCAGCAGCGCGACGGTGACGAGGTACCCGGAGTTGCTATTGGGATCCGAGAAGGCGTGCAGGTCGCCCTTCAAGTCGTCAATGTTCTCGGCATTCCGGGGTGCGGGCACAATGATGTAGGACTCATAGAGAGGCTTCCCGCGCCATTCCGGGACCGCGACAAGCGCCAGTTCGGATTTGTACTGGGCGAAGGGGTAGCCGCAAATCCAAGCCGCATCCAACTGGCCCGAAAGGAGCAAGGTGGTGATTTCTTCATAGGTGCGGCGCTGCACAAGCTGGACCTCGGCCCCGCACTTCTTAGAGAGATATGCCTTGAGCTTCGTCAGAAGCTCGAGATCGTCCAGAAGAAAGACCGGCGTCAGTCCAAACTGCAATGGTGCCTGGGCGGCAGCCATAGATCGGGGAGCGGACCATATCAGCGGTGCAGCCAGAAGTGATTGGATCAATTTACGCTTGGTCCAATTCGCGGGCCCGGAATCTTGAAGGCGATCGACCATCATGGCCACGATCATTGCTTGGCCATTGAGGTGTGTCCAGCGAACTCAAATTGCCGGTTCCTAGGTGAGGGTCGGCAAGC
>JBJXGL010000077.1:0-5688 GCA_046160365.1 Aestuariivirga sp.
GTGCGCGAGGGACAGACGCTCGGCATCGTCGGCGAGTCCGGATCGGGCAAGACGACGCTCGGGCTTGCCATCCTGCGGCTGATTTCCTCGCAAGGCGAAATCCTGTTCCGCGGCGCGCGCATCGATGGATTCAATACCAAGGCCATGCGCCCTCTGCGCAAGGACATGCAGATCGTTTTCCAGGATCCGTTCGGATCGCTATCGCCACGGCTGTCGATCCAGCAGATCGTGGAAGAAGGATTGACCGTGCAGGACAGTTCGCTCGGCCGCGACGAACGGCGCGTACGCGTCGCACAGGCGTTGAGCGAAGTGGGCCTCGATCCCGAAACCATGGACCGCTACCCGCACGAATTTTCGGGAGGCCAGCGCCAGCGCATCGCCATCGCGCGCGCATTGGCCTTGCAGCCCAAATTCATCATGCTGGACGAGCCAACCTCGGCGCTCGACATGTCGGTGCAGGCGCAGATTGTCGATCTGCTGCGCGGCCTGCAGGAGAAGCACCAGCTCACTTATCTTTTCATCAGTCACGATCTGAAGGTGGTGAGGGCGCTTGCCAACGAAGTGATTGTGATGCGGAACGGGCTTGCGGTCGAGCGCGGCACGGCGGAGCAGATTTTCGAGAAGCCGCAGACCGACTACACCAAGGCATTGATCGGTGCGTCGTTCAATCTGAAGCCTGCACCCGAAGCGGTGGTGCGGCAGTAACATGGCGTTTCTCTTTGTTCTTCCCACCTGGCCCAAGGACGTATGGGCGAAGGCCATGCGAAAGGTCGCGCCTAATCTCGACGTGCGGCTGTGGCCCGATCAAATGGGCGATCTCCGCGAGATCGAATTCGTCTCCGCGTGGCTTCCGCCATCCAGCGTGATTTCGAGCCTGCCGAATCTCAAGGCGATCTTCTCGCTGGGGGCCGGAGTCGATGCCATCCTGCGCGAGCGCGATTTGCCCAAGGGCGTTCCGATCATCCGCATCAACGATCCCGATCTCACGGGGCGGATGGCCGAATATGTGGTGCTGCATGTGCTGATGCATCACCGCCAGCAGCGCCGCATCGACGAGAATCAGAAGAATCGCGTGTGGGACAGCTTCCCCACGCATGCAGCGTCCGCGATGACTGTTGGCATCATGGGGCTCGGCGTCATGGGGCAAGCCTCGGCGGAGCGCTTGCGCGATCTCGGCTTCAAAGTTGCCGGCTGGAGCCAGACACGCAAGAACATCCCTGGGGTGACAAGTTTTGCAAGCAAGGTGGAGTTCGATTCTTTTCTGACGCAGACCGACATTCTCGTTTGTTTGTTGCCAGCGACACCCGCGACAGAGGGCATCGTCAATCGCGACACGATCCGCAAACTCTCGCGCAAAGGGCCCTTTGGCGCGCCCATTTTCATCAATGCCGGCCGCGGACGGCAGCAGGTGGAAGAAGACATCCTCGCTGCTCTCGATGCGGGCGAGTTGCTCGCTGCCACACTCGATGTTTTTCACGCCGAGCCGCTGCCTGTTGATCATCCGTTTTGGACGCATCCCAAGGTGACGGTCACGCCCCACATGGCGGCGGACTCCGAGCCGGACGTGATCTGCTCTTACATCTGGAAGCAGATCGAACGCTACCGCTCCGGCAAGCCGTTCGAGAATGTCGTGGACTTGAAACGCGGTTATTGAAGCCGCCTGATCACCGTGATCTCGCCGTAAGACTTCGCAATGCGTTCGCGCGCCGCGGCAAGCGGTTCCTTGACCGTCATCATATGGTGGCCGTTCGCATGCAGCAGCATGTCCTCGTCCGCCATAATGCCCACGTGGCCCTTCCAGAACACGAGATCGTTGCGGCGGAGCTCATTGATGCCTCGTTCAGGCAGCGCGCGGCCCAGGCCTTGCTCTTGCATATCGCTGTCGCGCGGAGCGAGGAGACCACAGGCGCGCATCGAAATTTGAATCAGTCCCGAACAATCAAGCCCGGATTGAGTCTTGCCGCCCCAGTAATAGGGCACATGAAGGAAGCGCTCGGCCACCGCTGCGGGATCGGTTTCGTGGGTTGCAACGGGACGGAGGTGATCTCGCAAAACAAATCGTCCTCCGGCGAGTTTCAGGAACTTGTCCTCTTCGCCGATGACCGCAAGTTCGCTCAGCATTGGAAACCAAAGCGCCGGCTGTGACTTGATGTTTGGCTCGGGATAGGCATGGGTTGAAGCAACGGCAACGACGTGGGTCACCGGGGCGATTTCCGCCGCTAGCATCTGCGAGCGGACATATCCCACATAGCTATCGGCTGCCATCTGCACCCAGGACCAGCCATCCTTGTCTTCGAAGACGGAGAGCAGTTCGCCGGGAAGCGCTTGATTGATCTGCGTTGAGTTCGCGCGGGGCTCCTTGTGGATCGACGCAACGTTGTCACCCGTCCGTGCCGGAACGCCCGCCACAAAGCGATCGGCGCTCACTCTTCCCTTCAGACGCACGTCAGCGAGGTCCGGCCTGAAGGCGTTCAAGCGCTTGTCGAGGTGTTCCATGGGTTTCGCGTTTAAACGCGGCTGGAGATTCGGCCAACCGAATCCGCGAAGCGTTCGAGATAGAGCGCGCCCTTGACGGTCCGCTGCACCAGGACATTGCGGCGGTCCTTCTCGTCGCGCCTGCGGGAGACGAGTTCGAGCTTGCCCATGCTGTCGAGCGCCCGGGTGATCACCGGCTTGGTGACGCGGAGCTTGGCGGCGAGGCCCCGCACGGTGTGAGGCGGGGCTTCAAGATAGATCGTAAGCAAAATTGCGAGTTGGCGCACCGAGAGGTCAGGTTCCTCGTCACGCACTTGATGCAGACTTACATCGTGCCAAAGCTGCAAGGCTTTGGCGGTTGAGAGTTCAATCCCCATTCGATTCTGGTCCGTTCCGTTTCGGATAATCGTTTCGGCCCCGGACTATTCTTGGCCGATTGCGGCTCCCAATGCAAGCCTAGCGCGCATAGCGCTCCCGGATGACCCCAAACAGGGCGCGCATGGCCTGGGCTTCACCACCTTTGGGGCGGCCAGGGCGCGGAGATGGCGTCCAGGCGAAGATATCGAAATGGACATAGGATGCGGCCTTCTCGACAAAGCGCCGGAGGAACAGGGCGGCGGTGATGGAGCCCGCGAATCCCGACTCGGAAGAGTTATTGAGATCGGCCACTGGGGACTCGAACAGGCGGTTGTACGGACGCCACAAGGGCATCCGCCACAAGGGATCGTTCTCCGCGGTGGCATGCTTGGCGATCGCCGCGGCGAGAGGATCGTCATCGGTATAGAAGGGCGGAAGATCGGGACCGAGCGCCACGCGGGCAGCGCCGGTCAGCGTTGCCAGTGTCAGCATGAGATCGGGCTTCTCCTCGTCGGCAAGCGCCATCGCATCGGCGAGGATCAGGCGGCCTTCGGCGTCGGTGTTTCCGATCTCGACAGTGAGGCCCTTGCGGCTGCGATACACATCGCCGGGGCGGAATGAATTTCCGGCGATGGAATTCTCCACGATGGGCGTCAGAACCCGAAGCCTCACCGGGAGTTTGGCCGCCATGATCATCTGCGCCAGGCCGAGTACCGTCGCAGCGCCGCCCATGTCCTTTTTCATCAGCGCCATGCCAGACGCCGGCTTGATGTCGAGACCGCCGGTGTCGAAGCACACGCCTTTGCCGATCAGCGTCACGCGCGGATGGCGCGGGTTGCCCCAGGTGAAATCGGTTAATCGCGGCGGGCTGGCGCTTGCCATGCCGACCGTGTGAATGAGCGGAAAGTCACGCTTGAGCGCCGCTCCCTTGATGATCCGCAACGCCGCCCTTCCGGCCTTCGCAACCTTGCGCACGGCGGCTTCCAAGGCGTCGGGCGTCAGATCATTGGCGGGCCGGTTGATCAGATCGCGGACCATGAACACGGCGTTGGCCTCGCGAATGAGGCCAGCGCGGTCGACGCCGGAGGGGCATTCGAGGATGGTTCGCGCCAGCTTGCTTGCGCCTGGGTCAATCGCGAACTCATAGGACTCGAGCAGCCAGCCCAGCGCGGCGAGCTTCGGGTTGGTCAGCCCCTTTGCGAAGCGATAGCGGCCAGGCGGCAATGCCCGCGCCAATTTACCAGGCATGAATGGGTCGGCGTCGGCGCTGCCGCCATAGAGTATCCGTGCGATGCCGCCGTCGGGCGTGGGACAGATCAAAGCCTTCCCGGTTTCGGCGCCAAAAGCTTGAGCATCCGCCCAAGCACGCTCGCGCGAGGACAGGGTTTTCCTGAACGCCTCCCAGCGGTTCTTTTCGACCGGCACGATTTCAATGGCGGTTTTGGCGCTGCCATGGGGTTGCAAAAGGCGTTCGGCGTCCAGCATGCAGTTCTCCTTTTCGGCTTCCTCTATAGACCAGCGCAACTCATGGTTAATGGTTTATTGACGAAGCGTCCCCATGATCCCGCCGCAGATAGAGGCACGCCCGGCGTGCGATTCGAAGGGGCTCTTATATGACGGCCATTTTCAACCGCGAAACACAGCTGCGGCTGACGCCGGTGTTTCTGCTGCTTGCGGGTGTCTCGCTCGGCGCATGCGAAGGCCGCAACGCCAGGCTTTCCAGCGACGAGATGACGACGTCGAGCACATCGCCGCCGTCGTTCAAGGCGGTCGCAAGCCTCGGCAAAAAATGGGAGGCCAATCCCGCCAACGCCGAGGTGGGCGTGGCTTACGCGGCAGGCTTGGAGAAACTCGGCCAAACCGACCAGCAGCTCGGCGTGCTCAAGACCGTCGCTGACGCCAATCAGCAGAACGCGGCAGTGCAGTCGCTCTACGGCAAGAAACTGGTGAGTGCCGGCCGTTCCGGAGAAGCCATCCCGGTTCTCGAGCGGGCGTCCGCCAACGGCGCCGACTGGCGCGCATACTCGGCGCTGGGTTCCGCCTATGACCAGCAGCAGCGCTATGCCCAGGCGCGCACCAATTACCAGAAGGCGCTACAACTCCAGCCGAACGAGATTTCGGTGCTCAACAACATGGGCATGTCCTACATCATGGAGGGGAACCTCAAGGAAGCGGAAGCCACGCTGCGCAAGGCCATGGCGCTGCCCGCCGGCCGCAATGCCGCGCAGATCCGGCAGAATCTCGCGCTGTCGGTTGGACTGCAAGGCCGTTTCGACGAAGCCCGCAAGATCGCCAGCGAGGATCTGCCGCCGGACCAGATCGAGGCTAACATGGCCTACTTGCAGAGAATGCTGGCGCGCCCCAATACCTGGCAGCAGCTCTCGGACGGGGAAGCGGGCCAATCTGGTTAGGCTGCGGAATTGATCCGTATACTGACTGTTTTCAACTCTCCCATATCGGCGGCTCTCAGAGTTGGCTCTTGGCCCTCGCTTGGTGACATGGCCCGGTTGAATTGAGGCCCTGATGGGCTGATTTTTCAGAACAAAGTCTGCCGTCGAACGCTATCTGCAAGTGTCCGTTCAGAATGCCGCCGGCATAATCCGTATACCGATCATTCCTCTGCTCTCTCTCCCTCAGTCGTCATTCCGGCGGAAGCCGGAATCCATGATGCGGAACTATCCACGTTCGGAGCTATGGATCCTGGCGTTCGCCAGGATGACGGTTTTGAGAGATGGAAGAAGGGGTTTTGAAATGGATGCGGGCGAATGCCGGCGTTCGGCACCCCTCAATTCTCTCCATAGCCGGGTCGATCCCCGGATCGAGTCCGAGAACGGCCATGGAGAGAGTGGGGATTGG
>JBJXGL010000078.1:0-7215 GCA_046160365.1 Aestuariivirga sp.
GTGCTTGCTCTTGAGGGGCTCCGAAGCCCCTGGCCGGCGCACCATACGGCGAGGTGAGCCGAGAGTTCCTCCGGGATGACCCAAGACCTCAGGGAGTGGAGTGCATGCGCATCGCCTATGTGAGCGCCGACCCTGGGGTGGCGGTGTTTGGTCTCGACCCTGCTCAAGGCGATCGTCGGCATCGTGCATCCGAAGGGTGGTGTGACGCTCGGCGGTCGCGCGATTTCCGGCATGGCGCCGGAGGCGATAGCGCGGCTCGGCGTCGGCTTCGTGCCGCAAGGGCGGCGGATGTTTCCGGGCCTGTCGGTGCGCGACAACCTCATGCTCGGCCGGCTCAAGCGCAACGCCGGCGGCACCGGCTGGAGCGACGAGCGGATCTTCGAGTTCTTCCCGCGCATCGGCGACCGGCTCGACGTGCCGGCCGACTACCTCTCGGGCGGCGAGCAGCAGATGGTCGCGATCGCCCGCGCGCTGGTCGGCGAGGTCAGGCTGCTGCTGCTCGACGAGCCGTTCGAAGGCCTGTCGCCGGCGATGACCGAGGAGGTGTTCGGTGCCGTCGACCGGCTCCGGCGCGAGATCGCCGTGCTCATCGTCGACCACAATCTCGACCTCGCGCTGGCGCTGGCCGACGACGTGGTGGTTCTCGATCGCGGTTCCGTCGCGCATCGCGGCCCGGCCCGTCCGCTGTTCGCGGATCTCGACTATCGGCGCAAGGTGCTCTGGATCTGAGTCGCCGCGACGCGCTGCCGGCAGGCGAACCGCGGCGCATGAGTTCAAGGCTCAATGATGACCAACTCGCGATCCGGCAGCGACGTGGCCGACGCCGCGCTGTGAATCGCGGAGCGCGCATGCTTCATTCGACGCCGACGCGATGCATACAGGAGGGAAGCGATGCTCGACAAACTGATCGGCGCTGCGATGCAGGGCCTGGGCGGCGGCAGTGCGATGGGCGGCGGGGCCGGCGGCTCGCCGATGATGAACATCATTCTGCAATTGCTGATGGGCCAGATGTCCGGTGGCGGCCAGCAGGCGCCGCAGGGCGGCGGTCTCGGCGGTCTGCTCGGCCAGGTTCTCGGCGGCGGCGGCGGGCGGATGGGGGGCGGCAACAATCCGCTCGGCGGCCCGCTCGGCGGGATGATGGGCGGCGGCGCGCCAGGCGGTCAGGGCAATCCGCTGGAGGCGCTGGCCGGCGCCATCCTCGGCGGCGGTCAGCGCGGTGGCGTCCAGGGCGGGGGGCTCGGCGGCCTGCTGTCGCAGCTGCAGAATTCGGGACTTGGCCGCGAGGCGGATTCCTGGGTCTCACCCGGCCAGAACCTGCCGGTCGACCCGAACAGGCTCCTCGAGGCGTTCGGTCGGGACCGGATGCAGGGACTCGCGCAGCAGAACGGTATGGAGCTCGGCGAGATGCTCTCGAGCTTGTCGCAGCACCTGCCGCAGGTCGTCGACCAGCTCACGCCCCAGGGCCGCATGCCGCACAACACCGAGCTCCAGGAGATGCTCGGGTCCCTCCTCGGCGGCGGCACGCGGCGTGCCTGAGTCGAAGCGGGGCCGGCGCGAGAGCGCCGACCCCGTTCTCATCCGACAGCCTGTCGTTCAGCCTGCCGTTCAGTAGGTCGCGCGTCCGCCGGAGATGTCGAATACGGCGCCGGTGGAGAAGCTCATCTCCTCCGACGCGAGCCAGCAGATCATCGCCGCCACTTCCTCGATCTTCCCGAAGCGGGACATCGGGATCTTCGACAGCATGAACTGGATGTGCGCCTCGGTCATCTGCTTGAAGATCTCGGTCTCGACCGCGGCCGGCGTCATGCAGTTGACGCGGATGTTCGTCTTCGCGAGCTCCTTCGACAGCGACTTGGTCAGCGCGATCAGCCCGGCCTTTGCCACCGAATAGGCCGAGGCGTTGGGGTTGCCTTCCTTGCCGGCGATCGACGCGATGTTGACGATGCGGCCGTAGTTCTGCGCCACCATGTGCGGAACGACCGCGCGATTGGTGAAAAACGCGCCGTTGAGATTGACCGCAATGGTTTGCAGCCAGCCATCGATGGGGAATTCGGCGAGCGGAACCGTGGGCCCGGTGATGCCGGCGCTGTTTACGAGAATGTCGACGCCACCCAATTGTTTCAGCGTTGCGGCCATGGCTTTCTCGACGGAGGAGAAATCCGAAATGTCGGTCTTGATGCCGCCGCCCACATCCCAGATCGCGACCTCGCCGCCTTCGGCTTCAAGACGTTTTGCGACAGCTTCGCCGATCCCGGACAATCCGCCGGTGACGACGGCGCGTTTTCCCTCGAAGCGCTTCATTTGCGGTTACGCAGCGTGATCAGTCCCGCGAGCATAGCGGCGATGGCGGCGACTGTCAGGGTGAAGGAGTGCATGTACCATGGCGTGGCGTTCAACTGAATTTTTCCTGTCTGCGTGTTGGGATCTGGCGGCTTCAGGAAGAAGAGGCCGAAAAGGTAAGCCGCGAAAATCGCGACGATGAGCACGATGCAGAAGATCATCGCCACTACCATGGCGACGGTGACAACGCTTTTCGCCGGAACGCCGGGCTGTGCCAGCGGGAGCAGGTTGTTGACCAGACCAGCGATCACCACCAGCATCGAGCCTAAGGCGAAGAGTGTGATGCTGAAGGGCTGGAAGATCATCAAGAGCGCCAGAACGCCAAGCCCGATGATGGTGTATTCGAGTCTGAGGGCCGATTGAGGTGTCATGCCGTTCATGCCCGCACCGCCTTTCCATCACCGCCGAACACGTGAGTTTGCGCCGGATCGGGCACGAGATGCAACGCCTCGCCCACCGTCACGCGCCTGTCTCGTTGAACGACGACGCGGATATCGCCGCCTACCTTGGTGCGCGCGTGGATCAACGTCTCGGCGCCCATTGGCTCGATCAGTTCAGCCATGGCGTCGATGGTGTCTTTGGTGTCCTTCGAAACGGCAGTGAAGGCGCGCGGGCGGATACCGAGGGTGATCTTTCCGGGCTTGAGGTTCGCGACGCCGGGATTGACGCCAAGGTCGACGTCCTGCCGGTCGAAGCCTACCTTCGCCTTGCCTTTGCTGAAACCCTTGTAGTCCGCTTCGATCAAATTCATCTGCGGCGTGCCTATGAAGCTCGCGACAAAGACATTCGCGGGTTTGGCAAAGACGTCGTGCGGGGTGCCAACCTGCTCGATCAGACCGTCCTTCATGATGGCGATGCGGTCTGCCATGGTGAGGGCCTCGAGTTGGTCGTGGGTGACGATCACCGTGGCCTTCGATAGGTTGGAGAGCACTTCCTTGATCTGGCTGCGCATGGAATGGCGCAACTCCACATCGAGGCGCGAGAGCGGCTCGTCGAAGAGGAAACAGTTGGGATCGCGCACGATGGCGCGGGCCACCGCAACGCGCTGTTTCTCGCCTTCGGAGATGCGGCCGGGCAAACGGTCGAGTACATCAGTGAGGTGCAGAATGGCGGCGGCCTTCTTGACGCGCGCCTCCTTCTCCGCCGCGGTGATTGCTTCCGCGTGGAGCGGCATGGCGATGTTCCCGCCCACGGTCAGCGCGGGATAAAGCGCGTAGAACTGGAACACCATGGCGATGTTGCGTTTCTCGGGCGAAAGTTCGTTCATGTTCCGGCCGGCGATTACGACTTCGCCGGAGGTGGCGCGCTCGAGTCCTGCGATCATGCGCAGCGTCGTGGTCTTGCCACAGCCCGAGGGACCGAGCAGGCAGACAACTTCGCCAGCCGCGACCTTGAGGTCGACATCCTTTGCTGCGGTAAAGTCGCCGAAGCGCTTGGTGATTTTCTTGCAGTCGATTGTGGACATTTATTGCGTTCCAAAGAGTCCTCTCCCGCAAAGCGGGAGAGGAAGGGACCCGCCGAGAAGCGGCGGGGAGGTGAGGGTGTGTGAAACGAAAATGCACTTACCCTCACCTCCCCCATGCTTCGCATGAGGCCCCTTCCTCCCCCGCAAGCGGGGGAGGACGTCAGAATGCTTGCTTACCACTATCATTTCTTCACCGTCCCGAATGTGACGCCGCGCAGGAGATGATCCTGCAGGAAGAAGGTCACGAGGAATACCGGGATGAGGAACAGCGTTTCGATCGCCGCCAAAAGCGTCCAGTCTGTGCCGCGGCCGCCGGAGGAGACGGCCTGGTTCATGGCGACGGGAACGGTGCGGGTGTCGGAGCTTGAGAGGAGCAGCGCGAAGAGGAACTCGTTCCAGGTGAGGATCAAGCCAAACACAAAGGTGGCCGCGAGGCCGGCCACCACTTGCGGCAGGCAGATTTTCCAGAACACCTTGGTCTCCGAAGAGCCGTCGATGCGCGCGGCGTCTTCAACATCCGTCGAGAGTTCATCGAAGAAGCTTTTCATCATCCAGATGGTGAAGGCGAGATTGAAAGCGGTGTAGAGTAGGATGATGCCGAGATAGGAGCCCGAGAGCCCCACGGCGCGGAACATCAGGATTACCGGGATGATGACGACGATAGCCGGCAACATGCGCGTGGTCAGGATGATGAAGAGATAGGTGTCGTTGCCCTTGAGCGGATAACGCGAGAAGCCATAGGCCGCGAGCGTGCCAATCACCAGCGCGATCAGCACCGAGACCGACGAGATGAAAAACGAATTGAAGAAGAAGAGGTCGAAGCCGGTGGGCGTGGGCGCGCCGCCCGGCGTCATCACGCGCTCGAAGACCGAACCGAAGTTTTCGAGCGTCGGCGAGAACACATACTTATCCGGGATCAGGCCGAAGATCGATGTGGGCGAGAGCGTGGGCGGTACTGAGAGCGCCTGGTCGCTTGGCTTGATGGCCGTGAAGATGATCATCAAAACGGGGAGGAAGTAGATCAGAGAAACGATGGCGACGAACAGCGTATGGCCCCAACCGGCTTCGCCAACGCCGGAGGCTTTCCTGAGGCCCAGTCTTTCAGCGAGTGTGGCCATGCCGCTATGCCTCCTGGTTCCGGCGGTTTGCCAGATAGAGATAAAGGTTGGTGAGCACGATCACCATGAACAGGATCACATAAGAGAGTGCGGCGCCCTCACTCGTCTTGTTCTGCTCGTTGGCGATCTCGGTGATGAGATAGGCAATGGTCTTGGTGTCCTGGCCACCGCGGATCAGGATGTAGACGAGGTCGTAGAGCTTGAACGCCTCGATGGTGCGGAACAAAAGCGCGAGCATCAGAAGCCCGCGGATGTAGGGGAAGGTGATGGTCCAGAACTGCCGCCAGCTCGAAACGCGGTCAATGGCCGCTGCTTCGTAAAGATATTTCGGAACCGACACCAGGCCTGCGAGCACGAGCAGCATCACGAAGGGAGACCACATCCAGGCGTCGGCGAACACGATGCCCGCCACCGCGCCTAGCTTGTTGTCCATCAAGATGAATTGTTCGCCAGTGATCTCGCCGATGACGTAGCTCATGATGCCGAATGTCGGATCGTAGTAGTAGGAGAAGAACACGCCCGACGCGACAACCGATAGCATCATTGGCGTCAGCACTAGGATCAAGAGATACTTGCGGAGCGGAAATTGCTTGGCGAACAGCATCGCTAGGAGAAATCCCACGATCATTTGCGCCGCCACCGTGATAACCACGAACATGCCGGTGTTGATGAGCGCGTCCCAGTTGGAGGCGGCGGCGATCTCGTTCGTCAGGACTTTGATGTAGTTGTTGAGGCCGACAAAACGGATCGACTGCTGGTTCGACTGATAGGCGAAGAATGACAGCCCCAGCGACCACAGCAGCGGAAACAGGTTCATGACGAAGAGCACCGCGATGGCGGGAGCGACGAGAAGACCGCCGTAGTATTTGCGGCGATAGGCGTTCATGGCGAAGGCCGCCGCAACGATGGCCATCATCGCACCGATGATCCAGAATGAAAGCGACGCGGGAAAAACAATTGCCGCGGCGACGGCAACCACAAGCGCCACAACGATCGCAAGCTTCCAATTATCGGCGCGAAGTTCCGCGAAGCGAGGCGGCGCGGGAAGTGTGTTCGTCAGTGACATCGGGCTCGTCAGGTTTCCAAAACAATTTCCGTCACCCCCGCGAAAGCGGGGGCCTAGCTTGGAGACATCGCGGATGCCGAAAGCTGGGTTCCCGCTTTCGCGGGAATGACGGCGTTGATAGATGGAGCGGGATTTCGTCCCGCTCCAAGAGTTCAAACTACTCGATCAGGCCGACTTCCTTCAGCTTGTCCTGCTGGAACTTGGCGATGTTGTCGAGCGTGGTCTTGGCGTCCTGCTTGCCGGTGATGGCGAGGTCGAACTGGTCCTGCTGTTGTGTCAGCAGTTCGAAGAACTGCGGCACGTGCCAGACATCCTTCTGCCAGTCGAGCGACGGAGCCCAGGCGCGGTTCCATGGACGATAGGTCACGTATTTGGGATCTTCATAGACGGCTTTCACCGCGGACTGACCACCGCCCGCCGCGAACTGATGCTGGATGTCGTTGGAAAGCCACCACTTCACGAACTCGACGGCTTCCTTGATCTGCGCATCCGTCGTCCAGGTGGTCAGCACGAAGGGCTGGCCGCCGATGTTGGACCAGCGGATGATCTTGCCGTCAGCACCCTTGAGGCCGGGCATCAGGCCGAACACTAGCTTGTCGGAGACCTTGGAGGTCTTGGGGTCGAGCGAGGCTTCGCCCAGGCCGATCCAGTTGAGGTTCATGGCCACCTTGCCTTCACGGAAAAGTTCGTCCGACTTGAAGATGTCCATGGTGCCGGTCTTGGCCACCGGCGGCATATACTGGATCAGGCGCAGATAATGATCGAGCGCTTTCACCGCCTCGGGCGAGTTCACAATGCCTTCGGCCTGACCTTTGGGCGCCTTGGTCTCGTTCCAGGTGTCACCGCCATACTGCCAGATGAAGCCGTTGATCTGCATCGACGAGAAGTCGTAGCCTTTGCCGGCCTGATAGGCGATGCCGTAGAAATCGTCATCAGCAGGGGCGCCCGCCAGCATGTCGCCTTTCTTGCGCTGGAAGAACTGGCCGATCTTCTCGAACATGTCCCAGTCAATGGTGTCGAGCTCTTCCGGCGTGCAGGGGAGCTTCACATTGAACTTCGCCATGAAATTCTTTTGTTCCTCCTCGTGGCAAACGATGTCCTTGCGGACAAAATTCACGATCACGTCGGGGAACTGCGGGAAGCCGTAATAGTTCTCAGTCTTGTGCGGATAGGTGGAATAGGCGTTGAGCGGATTGGGATGCATGTCAGCCATGATCGCCTTCAGC
>JBJXGL010000079.1:0-7408 GCA_046160365.1 Aestuariivirga sp.
CGAAAGCGAGGCGATGCTCAAGTCGTCGGGCAGCGAGCACCAGTTCAAGGTGGCGAACGGCGTCGCTGACGCGCTGGCGCTGGTCACGCGGGTTGCCTTCGATGCGGTGATCGTCGACCAGGGCGACGAGCAGAATGCTTCGGCATTGCTGATTGCGATGCTTGCGAGCCTGAAGCCGTTGCCGCGCATCGTGGTGATCGCCCAGCCCGCCCATGTGCAGAAGTATCTGCGGCTCCGCGGTGTGCGTTCGGTTCTGACCTTGCCGCTCAAAGCAAGCCATCTGATCAAAGCCACCACGCTTCACGAAGCCAAGCGCAGGCCGCCGATCCTGCCGGCGCCGGAAGCGATCGCGCCGGAAGTTTCCGGGAGCGAGGAAAAACCCAATGGATGGATGCTCGGCCCCTCGATGCTCAAGGCCGTGTCCGGGCTTTACAAATACTCGGCCTTCGTTCTCCTGAGCGTCCTGTTTTCCGCCTTCTGCTTTTACGGCTTGATGATCGTCTACTTCCTGGTGTCCGACGGGTGGGGCGCGCCGGTGACGCTGTCGAAGGGCCACGAACTTGTTGTCAAGGCCGAGCGGGAGATTTCCGATCTCCGCGTCCATCTCAATCTCGTGGGTCAGCGTTTGTCCGAAGCGGAGCTCGAAGCCGCCAAGGCCGAACGCGCGATCGAAGACGCGCGGGTGCTGATCTCTTATGTCGCGAACACCATCGATCAGGAAGTTCGCACGCGCGAAGCGGCGCGCAAGACCGTTCAGGCAAATCTCAAGCGCATCGAAAAAGTCAAGAAAGCTTTCGACAAGAGCGTCGAAAGCGGGGCGCTTACCGGGAACCTGGACGAACTCTTTGCGAAACGTCTCATCAACCGGAAGTCCTATAGCTCCGGCACGCTCGGCGCACTCGAAGCAGAGCAGCGGCTCGCTGGCCTCGCGGGCGAACTGGACGGAGCGCGCGACGAAGCCGCGAACTTTGAATCAATGATCGCAATGCTGAAGTCGCTCAACGCGCAGCTTGCAAGCGACGCGCCGCTCTCGACCATCACAGGCTCGTCCGCGGACCTCGTGCTGCTCACCAAGCAGGCTGTCGATGCGCGTTCGGCACTCGACCAATCGCAGGTGCAACTTGCTTCGGCGCAAAGCAGGCAGAAGCTTCTGGGGCAAAGCAAAGCGCTGATCGAATGGCAGATCGGCGAGCAGCTCGCCACGCCGCTGGGCCGCGCCATCACTTCGCGAATCGATGTCGTGTTCGTTCCCTATTCCAACTCGCACTCATTCGCACCGGGTACGCCGCTCTACAGTTGTTCGCTCTCGATCCTGCTCTGCCACGAAGCCGGCAAAGTTGGGCAGCCGATCCCGGGCGAAGTCAATGCCGTCCATCCCTTCTTCGGAAAACCGATCCGCGGCGTCTTCGTCGAGACACAACTCGACGATCCCGATGCCGCATCGGAGGAGATCATACATGCAGAACGGCCACCGTTCTTCTTCTAGCCGCAAGGCAGCGCTGCTCGTGCTCTCGAGCCTGCTCGGCATGACGGGCTGCTCGGGAGGCGCGAAGCTGCTTTCGAACGGCCCGGCGCCGGCCGCGACGGGCGTTGCCGCAGTTGCGCCTGTTCCGGCGAGCGAAGAAATCTCAGTTTCAGACCTGGTGACCACGGCCAGTATCACGCCAGTGCAACAAATGCCCAGGCCCGCCACGGTTCCTGTCGTTGCGCAGCCGATACCCGTTGCGGCGGCTCCAGAACCGCAGATTAAGCCCGCCGGCGGAGCGCTCGGGATGTCGGCATGGTGCGAGTATCTGAAGGAAGATACCGCCGCCGAAGCGACAATCCTACGCTCGCCTTCGCTCGGCGGTTCCGTGGACGACGATGGCCAGGCGAATGTGAACGTGGGGCTCAGCCTGATGAGTTTCCACAAAGCGAACCTCATCGAACAGGCGGCGGAAGCGCGGTGCAGGCGGCATCTCGCCGAGCTTGGGCTTCAGAAACTGATCTTCATTTCACCGCAAGGGCTGACGGCGGCGGGCTTTCGCGCAAAGTCGGAGCGTATCGGCTCATTTGCCAAAGACGTGGCCGAGCTGCGTGCGGAGATTGACCGCGAGATTGCTGCAGGCGTCATTGACCGCGACAACGCAACTGCGTTTATGGTGCAGGTCAACGAGTTGCTCGCGGAAGGTTCGGAGGCGCGTTCGCAAGCCGACCGCAGATTTGGCGCGGAAGCTTCAGCCGCAGGCGATGCCGTGCAGCTTGGTTCGGAACTGCTTCAAGCCGAGTCGGAGTTGAGCGATATCGGCAGCCGCATCCGCACGGCAGACTCGATGGACGTCTCGGTGCATGCGGGCTGGAGCGAGAACGATGTCAGCGACGGCATCGAGCGCTTTGACGATGGCTTGAGCGGGAAGGTGAGTTTCTCGATGAAACTGGGCGCCCTGGCGCCCAATCGATTCGCACACGAGGAGCGTGCCCGGGAAGCAAAGCTCGACGCCATCCGCAATCAGGAAGGCGCGGTGCTTTGGCAGATCGCGGCGTTGCGGCGGGCACATGAGCGCGCCATAGCGGGCTTGGTCGCATCCCGCGCGCAACTCGACAAGGCACTCGAGGAAGCGCGCTCGCTTCAGGCGCAGTTGGCGGGCGTCGACAGCCCGGACTTTGCGAGCCAGCGGTTTTCGGTGCGCCTCAAGCTCATGCAGCTTGAAGCGGAAAAGGCCGCGGTCGTGGGCTCCATTGCCGAGATCGAAGAAAACATGCAACGGCTGGGAAGCGGCTGATCGGCTTGACAACGGCGAGCGCGGAAGCGAAGAGCCGCGCGTCCATGGCGCAGAATTCCCCCTATTCAATTGGCATCGATACCGGCGGCACCTACACCGATGCCGTCGTCCTCGATCGCGCGGCGCATCGCGTCGTGTCCTCGGCCAAGGCGCTGACCACGAAGGGCGATCTCTCAATCGGCGTGGCGGAGGCAATGAAAGCAGCACTCGCCAGAGCAGGCGGGAAGGGGAGCGAGATTGGCCTCATATCCGTCTCGACAACGCTCGCGACCAATGCGGTTGTCGAAGGCCATGGCAGTGCGGCTGCCGCCGTGTTGATCGGTTTCGACCCGTCGATGACGGATCGTGCGGGGCTGGCCAAGTCCTTTCCCGGAATGGCGGTGATGCGGATTGCGGGCGGGCACAATCACGCTGGCGAGGAAGAGGAGCCACTCGATGAAGCGGCTTTGGCAGGGCAAATTGCCGCTTGCGGGCCAGCGGCGACCGCATTCGCAGTGGCCGGCGCATTCGCCGTCCGCAATCCAACGCACGAGCATCGGGCCAGAGACCTCATCGTGCGGCTCACCGGCAAGCCCGTCACGATCTCCACCGAGCTTTCTTCCGCGCTCGACGCGCCACGCCGCGCGCTGACTTCGGTTTTGAATGCAAGGCTTGTCTCGCGCATTTCGCAACTCGTCGACTCCGTCCGCCGCGCGATGGACGGGTTGGCTATTTCATGTCCGCTGATGATGGTGAAAGGCGATGGCTCGCTCGCGATTGCCGAAGCTGCCGCGCGGCATCCGATTGAAACGGTTTTATCCGGGCCAGCGGCAAGCCTTGTTGGCGCTCAATGGCTTTCCACGCTCGACGATTTCGTCATGTCGGATATCGGTGGCACGACGACTGACGTCGGGCTCTTGCTCGGCGGCAGGCCGCTCGTAGCGGAGCAGGGGGCTGAGATCGCCGGATGGCGCACCATGGTGCGCGCCGTCGATGTGAAAACCGAAGGTCTCGGAGGCGACAGCGAAATCCGCGTTGGTTTGAATGGCGAACTCATTGTCGGTCCCGAGCGCGCCGTGCCGCTGTCGCTGCTCGCCGCGCGCTATCCCGAAACGCTCGCGATGCTCGATGGCGATCTCGCCGACACCGAAGGCGGCTCGATGCATGGCCGGTTTCTCCTGCTCCCTTTCGGCGGCGAACGGCCAACCGATGTTCATGGCGTGAGCAGCCGTGAGGCTGAACTCTTTCGCGAGATTTCCGAGAGGCCGAAGCCGTTGCGAAAGCTCGCCGTATCCTCGGTAGCTCAGCGCGCTGCGACAGGACTCCGGAAAAGGGGACTTGTGCAACTCGCCGCGTTTACGCCATCCGACGCCGCGCATGTGCTGGGAATGCAGGAAACTTGGGACCGCCAAGCTGCGTTGCTCGCAGCGAAGCTCCTGCTGCGCCATCGCGCGATGAAAATGCCCGACGATGGCGATGTCGAAACTTTCTGCCGCGAAGTGTGGAGCAAAGTTGCGGCATTGTCTTGCAGAGCTATTTTGAGGAGTTGCATCGGAACTGCAGCCAACACCGCTCTCGCCGAAGCCGTTTGCCGAGGCAAACCCGATCTCGGCCTCGCGACAGTTGCGGTCAAGCCTAATCATCCCATCGTCGCGGTAGGCGGGCCGGCGAAGGTGTTCTATCCCGAAGTTGGCAAGCGGCTTGGCTGCGACGTCATTTTCCCGGAGTTCTGCGACGTCGCCAATGCCGTCGGCGCGGCAACGGGCGTTATCGCGCAGACCGTTACGGTTAACGTGGAGGGCGATGGTTCAGGCGTGTTCCGATGCTATGGTCCTTCCGGCGCAAGGCAGCACACCTCCGCCACCGGCGCAATCGAGGGCGCGGAAGCCGAGGCGCGCGAGGCCGCAACGAACGCGGCACGCGATCTTGGCGCGGAAGGGATCGCGGTCGAAGTGAAAATCGCCCGTGATTATCTGCCCGGTGCGGCCAACGATGACGGCTTGCTCCGCGCCATCGTTACTGCCGAGGCGGTTGGCCGCCCCCGTTTCGCCTGACTTGTAAACGTAGCGTTAACCATACCGCGAGAGTTTAGCGGTCCTTGCGCCACTTCCGAAAATTTGCCGCAAGTTCAAAAGCCGCCGTTAACCGGGGAATCCGTAACAATCGGCGGTTCATGGTTACCTGCGGGTTTTCAAATGACGGCGACGAATACGGCTTGGAGCCAGGGTTTCACCGGCTGGGACGAACTGGGTCCCAAGGGGCAGGCATGGCGGATTGAGAAGCAGGAGATCCCTGCCAAGGCGCCAGCGCCGTTCTTCCCCGATCAGAACGGGCAGGTTTACGAGCAGCTTCTGCACAATGTGCCGGTTCTCCTGCATTGCATGGACGGCTCGGGCCGTATCATCTCGGTCAACAAGCGCTGGTGCGAAGCGCTGGGTTACGCTCATCAAGATATCGAAGGACGGCTCTTCAACGAATTGCTGGCGCCGCCGTCCCGCACCAAACTGGTCACGGTGATTTATCCGGCCTACCTGCAGAACGGCTCGGTTCGCGGCGAAGAGATTTACATCCATCGCAAGGATGGCACGCTCGCTACCATGCTCATGTCGATGAACGCCTATCGCGGCGACAAGGGGCGGATCGAACGCTCGGTGTGCTTGCTGCAGGACATCACCGAACTGAAGATCGCCGAGCTCGCCACCAACCGTAGCGACATGCGCTTCCGCAGCGCTTTCGATGCGGCGGCGCTCGCCATGGCGCTGGTATCACCCACCGGCCAGATCGAACTTTGCAATCCCACCTTCAAGGAGTTTACCGGCAGGCCCGAAATTGACGCGCGGCCCGTGGGCTTTGAGGAGACACTTTACGCCGAAGACCGCGGACCATTCATCAACGGCATGCGCACATTGCTTTCGGGCGAGGTTTCGGCGCTCAAGCTCGATCTCCGCTACGCCCGTGGCGATGGCGCGATCGCTCACGGCGCGACAAGCGTGTCCCTGGTCAAGAACGACCGCGGCGAAACCGAGCAGCTCGTCGTGCAGATCGTCGACATCAGCGACCGCAAGGAAGTCTCGCGGCGTTTGCAGATCGCGCAGAAGATGGAAGCAGTGGGCCAGCTCACTGGCGGCCTGGCCCATGATTTCAACAACCTGCTCACCATCATCTCCGGCAATCTCGAACTCCTGGGCTCCAAGCTCGCGGAAGACGAGAAGGGTGCGAAACGCCTTCGCGAAGCGCTCGATGCGTCGCGCAAAGGTTCCGATCTCACGCGCCAGCTTCTCGCCGTCGCGCGCAAACAGAATCTCGAACCGCAGGAAGTGAGCGTCAATTCGCTCATCACTGGCATGCTGCCCTTGATCGAGAGGACGCTTGGCGAAAACATCCAGATCAAGGCCGTCGCGATGCCGGGCGACCCGCGTTCGACCATCGATGCCTCGCAGCTGGAATCGGCGATCCTCAATCTGTCGATCAACGCGCGTGACGCGATGGAGGAGGGTGGCCATCTCACAATCGAGACCCAGCCTGCTTATCTCGACGCCGATTATTGCGAAGCCAACCCCGGCGTCGTTCCCGGCAACTATGTGATGATCGCCATCACCGACGATGGCTGCGGCATGCCGCAGGATGTGCTGGAGAAAGTATTCCAGCCCTTCTTCACCACCAAGCCGCTGGGCAAGGGCAATGGCCTTGGCCTCGCCATGGTCTATGGCTTCGTGAAGCAGTCCGGCGGCCACATCAATGTCTACAGCGAAGTGGGCCACGGCACCTCGATCAAGATCTATCTGCCGCGTCGCATGGCGCCATCGGAAGTCGCTCCAGTCGCCATCGAGTCAAACAACGCCGAAGAGCCGGCACCGCCAGCGGCGCGCAAGAAGCGCATTCTCGTCGTCGAGGATCAGGAAGCGGTGCGCGCGGTTGCCTGCGGCTTCCTCGAAGACTTCGGCTACGATGTCGTGGAAGCCGAGGATGGTTTCCAGGCGCTCGCCCGCCTGCAAGAACACCCGGACATCGATCTGATGTTCTCGGACGTGGTGATGCCCGGCGGCATGAACGGCTTCGATCTGGCGCAAGCGGCCTCCGGCATGCGGCCCAAGCTCAGGATCGTGCACACGTCGGGTTATCCGAAAGGCGCCATTGTGCATCAGGACGAACCGCGATTCCGCGAAGGCTTCATCATCATGAAGCCCTATCGCCGCGAGGAGCTGCAGAAGATCATCCGCGAAGCATTCGATAGGCCGTAACGTCAACACGGTTGCCGTATTGCGGCCTTAATGATTTCCAAGCTTCCCAACTGGGACCGGCGCCATACCGGGGACTTCTTCCATGGCAATCATCACTGGCACTTCCGCTCCTGAGACGCTGAATGGCACGGCGACGGCCGACACAATTTCCGGCGCGGGCGGGGGCGACCGCATCGCGGGCGGGAACGGCAATGACATTCTCTATGGCTTCGGCGCTGGCATCGCGCAAGGAAGCGGCGCAATCAATGCCACACTGATTTCAAACGCTTTCAACCGCCCGGTCTTCGCCACGTCCGCGCCGGGCGATGCCAATCGCCTCTATGTCGTGGAAGCGCATACTGGACAAGTCCGCATCCTCAACACGACGACAGGCGCCATCAACCCCACGCCCTTTCTCGACATTCCCGATGCGGAGATGAGCCGCGG
>JBJXGL010000080.1:0-4092 GCA_046160365.1 Aestuariivirga sp.
CCTTGGCGCGGATCTGCCGCCAGTCCGCGAAGCGCGGTTCCTGATTGAAATCGGTGATCTGCTCGATGAAGGACTCAGGCGGCAACGGGCTGAAGTAACCGGACTTGGCGAGATTGTTGGCGATGACTCCGGAAATCGTGCTACCCGCATCTTCAGCGCCACCGCCCGCCAGGAATGGCGAAATGGCGATCGGCAGCGGATTGATGCGCCCGCCCGACACATCGACCTCCAAAGCCACGGCTGGCTTGGCGGCAACGAGCATCAGCAAAGCGAGCAATACGGCAATCTGGCCGAGCGCGGCGCGAACCGGGAAAATGAGCTTCTTCACGTCTGTTGAACCCTAGGTTCCGAACATCATGTTCGGGTTGAAGTTGATGGTGATCTCACGCCAGAGATCATATTTCTCCCGCGGCAGGAAATCGTAGAGCTGGCACTCCATGATCGCGGAAATGGCCGATTGCGCGGTCACGTCGAACAATCGATCGCCGCCGGCGTTCTGAACCTCCGGGAAGCCCGCAACGCTGCCGTCGGGATTGAGCGAGAACTTGACCCTGACAATGATCTTGGCTTCCCGCGCACCCGGCGGCACCGACCAGCACTCGGCAAGCCGCTGCCTGAGCGCATCGACAAGCGTTGCCGCCAGCGCATCGTCCGTACCCTGAATATTCGCCTCGCCCTGTTCTGGCGTACCGGTCTCTTCGGCGGGCTTCTGCGGCGCGGTCTTCTCCTCGTCGGTCTTGTTCAGGAAGGCCGCGATCTCGTCGGTGTCGAGCTTCGGTTTCTTCTTCTCGGGTTTTTTGTCCGGCTTCTTTTCGGGCTGGACCTCGGCCTTCTTGACCTCTTCCTTCTTCGGCTCTTCTTTTTTCGGTTCCTCGGCCTTCTTCGGTTCTTCAGGTTTCGGCTCCGGCTTCTCTTCGACCGTATCCTTGATCAGGTCCTTGAGCGGATCGGGGTCGAGCGGCTTTGGCTCTTCCTTCTTCGGCTCCTCGACTTTCTTCGGCTCTTCCTTTTTGGGCTCGGGCGGCGGCGGTTCGGCCGCTGCTTCCTTGGCCGCGGTCTTCACTTCCTCGGCCACCTTCGGCGCTGGCTCGACGTCCTTCACCACTTCTGTAGGCTTGGGCTTCGGCTTCTCAACTGGCTTTGGCGGCGCTTCGGCCTTTACAGTGGCCTTGCGCTTCGATTCATCCGTGATCTGACTGATATCGACCTGGATGGCATCCTGCGGCTTCACCTTGAACTCGTCTGGGTCGGGCAGCACCGCCAGCGCCATGAACAGGATGCCGCCATGCAAAACCAGAGATGTGGTGAGGCCCCAGCGCATCGTCAGTTGGATTTCTTCGCCTGCTTTTCGAGATTGCCGGTAACGAGGCCGATCTTGCGATAACCCGCGCCATTAAGCAGTCCCATCACTTCCATGACCGAGCCATAATCGACGCTGGTATCGGCGCGCACGAAGATTTGCTCGTCATAGCCATTCTTAGCGATGGCCACGAGTTTGGGCTGGAGTTCGTCCAGATTGATCTCGGTTTCCTGGAGAAAGACTGTCTTGTCCTTCTGCACCGTGATGGTGATGGGCTCGACATTGCTGTCCATCTGCTTGGCTTGCGTCTTCGGCAGCTCAATGGGCACGCCCACGGTCATGAGCGGTGCCGCCACCATGAACACGATCAGCAGCACCAGCATGACGTCAACCAGCGGCGTCACGTTGATCTCGCTCATCGCGGCACGAGACTGGCGCCGGCGCGAATTGCGCCGGTTGTAGCCTGTGCTCGATCCTGTCGCTGCGCCCATCGTCAGACCCGCTCGTCAAGTTGCCGGGAAATGATTGCCGAGAATTCGTCGGCGAAGTTCTCGAGGCGAGCCCCGATCTTCGCCGCGTCGGAGGTGTACATATTGTAGAAGATTGTCGCCGGTATGGCGGCAAGAAGGCCGATTGCCGTGGCGAAAAGCGCTTCCGCGATGCCCGGAGCCACCACCGCGAGATTGGTGTTCTGGGAGTTGGCGATGGCCTGGAACGAGGTCATGATGCCCCAGACTGTGCCGAATAGGCCGATGAAGGGTGCTGCCGATCCGGTCGTCGCCAGGAACAGGAGACGGGACTCGATCGAGCCCATTTCCTTCTGGATCTGAACATCCATCACCTTCTCGATGCGCTTCTGCACACCCTGAAAACCCGCACGGATCGCGGCATCCTGGCTCCGCTTCCACTCCCGCATGGCGGACATGAAGATAGCACCCAATCCGGTCGTCTCGTTTACCCCCAGGGAGAGATAGAGGTCTTCCAGCGACTGGCCGGACCAGAACTGCTGCTCGAACCGGTCGTTGGCCGAGTTCATCCGGCGCACCGCGAACAGCTTCTCGATGATGATCGCCCAGCACCACACCGAGGCAGCACCCAGCCCCAGCATGACCAGCTTGACGACCCAGCCTGCTTGCCAGAACAAATGATAGAGCGAGAGGTCTCCTGCCCCTTGCACCACCGTTTCGACCGCTACTGGATCCATAACTTCCTTTTTCCCATCACGGCGCGAACGTCCCGCCATCCGCGACGTCATCCGGCAACCAATCTCATCGGAGAAGGTGCGGAAAAACAGGTCAAATCTGTCGAAACTGCGGCGATTCGGGATCGGCCACAGTCCGAACGCGCCCTCGCGGCGCGTTCGCCCGGCACTTGAATCGTTTATGGTAAAGATTGAGTTACGGCTTTGATTCAAGAAGAGATTTGACTGCCGCGTGGAGCTCCGCCGGAAGCCTTCGCGGGCGGCCCTGGCGGTCGAGAAGTGCTGCCGTCACATCAGCCAGAAACAAACTGTCACCATCGCGCAACACGGTTTGCTGGAGTTCCATCCGCGCTCCAGCCATCTCGCGGAAGCGGGTTTCGACGGTCAAGAGATCGTCGATCGCCGCCGGTTTGCGGAAGTCGCACACCATCCGCCGAACCACGAAACCGCCGGGTCCGGAGGGCTCATGCAGCTTGATGCCGAGAAGCCGGAGGCAGTCGGATCGCCCACGCTCGCAGAAACGGAGATAGTTGGCGTGATAGACAGCGCCCGACATGTCGGTGTCTTCGTAGTAGACGCGAACGGTGATGCGGTGCACGCCGCGTTCGATCCAGCCCGCCGTCTCAGACATCGTGATCGCCGAGGGGAAGCACTCCTTGCGTGATCTCCGGCCGTTGCGGCACGGCGAGGCCGAGGTGGCGGAAGGCATGAGGCGTGAGCAGCCGCCCGCGCGGCGTGCGGTTGAGGAAGCCGAGCTGCAGGAGATAGGGCTCGACCACATCCTCCAGAGCATCGCGCGCTTCCGAGAGCGAGGCGGCGATAGTGTCGATGCCGACAGGGCCGCCGCCGAAATTGATCGCGATGCATTTGAGATAGCGGTGATCGAGGCCATCGAGTCCGACGCTGTCCACATCGAGCGCCCTGAGCGCCCTGTCCGCCGCCTCAACATCGACCCGCACTTCGCCGGCAACCGACGCGAAATCCCGCACCCGCCGCAAGAGCCGCCCCGCAATGCGCGGCGTGCCGCGCGAGCGTCTGGCAATTTCCCGCGCGCCATCGTCCGTCACCGGCATCTGCAGAACCCGCGAGCCGCGATGCACGATGTCGAGCAGTTCTTCTTCGGTGTAGAAATCGAGCCGAACCGGAATGCCGAAACGGTCGCGCAGCGGCGTTGTCAGAAGTCCCGTGCGCGTGGTCGCGCCAATAAGAGTGAAGCGCGCGAGATCGATCCTGACCGAACGCGCCGCTGGCCCCTCGCCGATGATGAGGTCCAGCTGAAAATCCTCCATCGCGGGATAGAGCACTTCCTCCACCGCCGGATTGAGCCGGTGGATTTCGTCGATGAACAGCACGTCGCGCTGTTCGAGATTGGTGAGCAGTGCCGCAAGATCGCCCGCTTTGGCGATCACCGGCCCCGACGTGGAGCGGAAATTGACCCCAAGCTCGCGCGCCATAATCTGGGCGAGCGTCGTCTTGCCAAGTCCGGGCGGCCCCGCGAACAGCACATGATCCAGAGCCTCGCCCCTGGCCTTCGCCGCCTCGATGAAAACGCGCAGATTCTTTTTGACCTTGGTCTGCCCGACAAACTCAT
>JBJXGL010000081.1:0-5942 GCA_046160365.1 Aestuariivirga sp.
CAGCGTATCGCCGCGACAGTGCCCGCGGGCGGACTCCGCATTTCGGAAGGCGAAACCATTTCGCTGCACTGGCCACTCGCCGCCATGCACGCCATGGACGAAGATTGATGGCCACGCTCTGGGACACGCTTTACCGGCGGCCGGGGCTGCTTGTCACTTTGCTTATAGGGCCACCGCTCATCTGGATCGGCGTCGTCTATCTGGGTTCGCTGGCAGCACTGCTCGCTCAAAGTTTCTTCTCCATAGACGAGTTCTCCGGCTTCATCGTCTATGAGTGGACGCTCAAGACCTATCGCGAACTTCTGAGCCTCGCCAATCTCGATGTCATCTTTCGCAGCCTGCTCATGGCGATTGCGGTGACGCTGGCGTGCGCGGTGATCTCGGTGCCGATCGGTTACTACGCGGCGCGTTATGCGAAGGGAAAGTGGAAAGCGCTGTTCTATCTGCTGGTCATGCTGCCGCTGTGGTCGAGTTATCTGGTCAAGGTTTATTCCTGGAAGCTGCTTCTGGCACAGGAAGGAATTATCGGCTGGCTGGCGGCGAAACTTCATCTCACCTGGCTGCTCAATGCGGTTCTTTCGATCCCGGTGATCGGCGGACCGTCGCTGTCGATCAGCTACATCGGAACCTTCCTCGTCTTCGTCTATGTCTGGCTTCCCTACATGATCCTGCCGACGCAAGCCGCACTGGAGCGCGTGCCGGTCAATCTGCTCGAGGCCTCCGCCGATCTTGGAGCGGCGCCCAAACAGACGTTCTGGAAAGTGATCTTTCCGCTGGCGCTTCCCGGCCTCATTGCCGGATCGATCTTCACTTTCTCGCTCACACTCGGCGACTACATCATTCCGCAGATCATCGGCAATTCGTCGGTATTCCTCGGCTACGCCGTCTATTTGCAGCAGGGCACGGCAGGCAACATCCCGCTCGCAGCCGCCTTCACTGTTGTGCCGATCGTGATCATGCTGATCTATCTGACAGTTGCCAAGCGCATGGGAGCATTCGATGCGCTCTGACCGCGGAGACCGCGCGCCCAGGGCGCTGACGCTTGCAGCAATTGCGGGATTGCTGTTTCTGCATCTGCCGCTGCTCTTGATCTTTATCTATGCCTTCACCACCGAGGAGAAATCCTACGCATTCCCACCGCCCGGATTCACCTCGAAGTGGTTCGGCGTCGTGTGGGAAAGACAGGACATCTGGGATTCGATCTGGCTCTCGGTCAAGGTGGCGGCTGTTGCCACGGCGATTGCGCTTGTCCTCGGCACATGCGCGGCGGCCGCGGTGTCGCGCGCGAAGTTTTTTGGGCGCGACTACATCTCGCTTCTCTTTATTCTGCCCATAGCGCTGCCCGGCATCATCACCGGAATCTCGCTCCGCTCGGCGTTCTCAATCATGGACATTCCGTTCTCAGTGTGGACCATCGTGCTGGGCCACGCGACGTTTTGCATTGTCGTCGTTTACAACAATGCGCTCGCCCGATTCCGCCGCCTCTCGGGCAACATGATCGAAGCCTCAATGGACTTGGGCGCAAATGGTTTCCAGACATTCCGCCACGTGGTTCTGCCCAACATTGGATCGGCGCTGCTGGCCGGCGGCATGCTCGCTTTCGCGCTCTCCTTCGATGAAGTGATCGTTACGACATTTACCTCAGGCACCGGCGTCTCATCGAAGACATTGCCCATCTGGATGCTGGACGAACTGATCCGCCCGCGCCAGCGCCCCGTCACCAATGTGGTGGCGATCTTCGTGGTCGTGGTCACATTCATCCCCATCCTTGCGGCCTACTATCTGACACGCGAGGGCGAACACACGGGCGGTGCGGGAAAGTAGCTACAAAATCCCCTGCACGGCGATAATGACAATGGCCATGGCCGCAATGAAGCCGGCCTCCACGGTTATCGCGTAGCTGCTTTTCCGCGCGAACAGACCATTGGCCACAATCAGTACAATCGCCAACAGGGCGATCAGTATTGCGGTCAGCAGCGCGTTCTTGGCGGCCGTGATTCCGATCAGCCATGCGAGCAGGAACGTACCGAGCAGTTGCGCGGCCATTGCGCCCATGGGCATCGCGTCGGCGGCGCCGAGTTTCACTCCAACGCCTTCCGCCCACTTCACGCCAAAGAGTTTCGGCGAGTACCACAGCCATCCCAGAAGAAACGACAATACGGTCCCGGCAATGACCGCAATCCAGTTCACGCCTTCGGTAAGTTCAGCCATTTTTCCTCCTCCTTCACATCGGCGGCATGCCGGGGAACTTCGGCAGCGCCGGATCAATCTGATCCCAGATCTGACCCATGGCGCTGAAGAATACCATCTGCGGCGTGATCTTCGAAGGATCATCGAGCGATGTGAGGTTGAAAGCAATCATGCCGGGCATTCCCGAGGTCTTGCCAAGGAGCATGGAACCGCATGTCGGGCAGTGGCCGCGGCTCGCCGTGTTGCCGCTGTCCGCCTTGTAGTCCCAATAGTTGACGGTGCCTTTCACTTTGACGGCGGGTTCCGGAAAGGCCGCAAACGTCAAGTGCCCGGCGCCCGAGAGCCGCTGACAATGACGGCATTGGCAATGCCCAGCCATGATCGGCTCGGCGTCGGTGGAATACCGCACCGCGCCGCATGCGCATCCGCCTTCAAACTTAGCCATAGTACTTCCTCCCTTTATTGAACTAAGCCGCAAATAGACTCTCAAGCCGACCTACGCATCCGTTCCATCCGGCGAGATGCATATCGCGGACATTCTCCGCCGCGAATTTCACATGCGTCAGCGTCAATTCTGTTCCCGCCGCCACCTCGCGGAAATCGAGTGTTACCAGCGTCTCCATCTCTGGTGTCGTGACCCAACCCCAGGTGAAGGCCAAGCGCCGCCCGCGATCGATCTCCTTGTAGACCCCAGAAACGCCATGTTCCTTGCCGTCTGGCTCGCGCATCACAAGGCGATAGCGGCCACCGATGCGTGCATCGGTTTCGGCGACGACCACTTCCATGTCGTCACGCGGCGCCATCCAGCGCTTCAGGGTTTCCGGCGTGATCCAGGCGTCGAAGACTTTTTCCGGAGCGGCCTTGATGGTGCGGACGAGGCTGAGCGAGATGTCCTTGGTGTTTCCCATTCATTGTCCTCCAAAAGGGCCGTCAATGCGTCGAGGCGCAAGCTCCAGAATTTCTCGTATTCGGCAAGCCACTTCATGGCGGCCTCAAGCGGTGCAGCTTCGAGACGGCAGATCACCTGCCGCCCGGACTTGATCCGGCGCAACAGCCTTGCCTGCTCGAGCACGTCGAGATGCTTGCTGACCGCGGGTAGCGAAATGCCAAAAGGGGATGCGATCTCGCTGACGCTCAGTTCGGAATTCGCCGCAAGCTTGGCAAGAATGGCGCGCCGCGTGGGATCGGCCAATGCGGAGAAGGTGATGTCGAGAGCCTGCGTCATAACATTTAACCTAGTTGTTAAATGTTGCGCAGAGTCTTGCGAATGTCAAGAGCCGCCGAAACGGGCTGTCAACGCTTCTTCTTCGCCGGCTTCTTGGCAGACCTTTTCCTAGAAGCAGGCTTCGCCGGTTTCTTCGCTACCTTCTTTGCTGCTACTTTCCTGGCGGGCTTCTTCACAGCTGCTCTCCTTGGAGCCGCTTCACCCGTCATGCTGCCGGCGATCGCGGCAAACTTTTCGAAGAACTGGCCTGCCAGCATGCGCGCAGTTGGATCGATAAAGCGCGCGGCAAGGCTCGCGATCTTGCCGCCCACCTGCGCATCGACATCGTAGCTGAGTTTGGTGCCCCCGGGCACGGATTCGAGCTTGACGTCCGCGCCTCCCGATGCGGAACCCATCATCGAGCTGCCCGAACCCGAGATGCGGTAGCCGTTCGGCGGATCGAGATCGGAGAGCGTCACCGCGCCGCTGAACTTGGCCTTCACCGGCCCAAGCTTGATGCCGACGACCGCTTCCATCTCGGTGGCGGACTTCTTGGTGATCGACTCGCAACCCGGAATGCAGCGTTTGAGCACATCGGGATCGTTCAGCGCTTTCCACACCACCTCGCGGCTGGCTGGGATCACGACTTCATCGGACATTTTCATGAGGCTGCCTCCTGATTTCGAACGGTGTTACGGCAACTGATCGCCGCGTTTCCATTGTTCCTTTGTCTTGGCCCGGAAATCCGCGAATGTTCCTTCCGCGATCGCCGCGCGCATGCCCTGCATCAGCGATTGATAGTAGGCGATATTGGCCCATGAAAGCAGCATCATGCCGAGAAGTTCGCCCGAGCGGATCAAGTGATGCAGATAGGCCCGCGAGTATTTCGAAAGTGCCGGGCACGGGCTTTCGGGATCGAGCGGGCGGGGATCGGTGGCATGGCGGGCGTTTCTCATGTTGATCTTGCCGAAGCGCGTGAACGCCTGGCCGTGGCGGCCGGAGCGGGTTGGCATCACGCAATCGAACATATCAATTCCGCGCGCAACCGACTCCAGCAAGTCTTCCGGCGTGCCAACGCCCATGAGATAACGCGGCCTGTCCCGTGGCAGCTGCGGCGCTACAAATTCAACTGTGCGCAGCATGAGCTCCTGCCCCTCGCCAACCGCCAGCCCGCCAATCGCGTATCCTTCAAAACCAATCTTCTTGAGTCCCTCGGCGCTTTGAAGGCGCAGCTTCTCGTTCACGCCGCCCTGGACGATGCCAAAATTGCCGCGTCCGGGCTGCGAACCAAATGCCTTGCGCGAGCGTTCGGCCCAGCGCAGCGAAAGTTGCATCGCTTTCTCCGCCTGTTTCTCCGTGTGCGGATATTCGATGCATTGGTCGAGCTGCATCTGAATGTCGCTGCCGAGCAGGCGCTGTATTTCCATGGCGCGCTCGGGTGTCAGTTCGTACTTGTGCCCATCGATGTGCGACTGGAAGGTGACGCCCTGCTCGCTCACCTTGCGGATTTTCGAGAGCGACATCACCTGGAAGCCGCCGGAGTCGGTGAGGATTGGCCCATCCCAACCGATGAACGTATGCAACCCACCGAGCCTGGCAACCTGCTCGGCGCCGGGCCGCAGCATCAAGTGGTAGGTGTTGCCTAGAATGATGTCGCTTCCGGCATCGCGCACTTGGTCAAGGTAAAGGCCTTTCACCGTGCCCACCGTGCCCACCGGCATGAAGGCCGGCGTGCGGATCGCGCCGCGGCCCGTCACGATCCGGCCCAGACGCGCCGCACCATCCATCTTCTCGAGCGTGAATGAAAACTCCGCCGTCATGATGCCGGGAATAGCAGGCTCGCGTCGCCGTAGGAATAGAACCGATAGTTGCTGGTGATCGCGTGTGCGTAGGCCGCCTTCATGCGCTCGGTACCGGCGAAGGCCGAGACCAGCATGAACAGAGTGGACTTGGGCAGATGGAAGTTGGTGAGGAGCAGGTCGACTGCGCGGAAACGGTAGCCAGGGGTTATGAAAATGTCGGTCGTGCCTTCGAAGGGTTGGAGACCCGAAGCTTCGAGAAGGCGCAGTGAAGTGGTGCCGACAGCCACAATGCGGCCTCCCCTTTCCCGAGTCCTCTTGAGGCGTTCTGCCGCTTCCTTAGACACGCTGCCCCACTCGGCATGCATCTTGTGGTCTTTGGTGTCCTCGGCCTTCACCGGAAGAAACGTACCGGCTCCGACATGGAGCGTAACGAATTCATGCCCGATTCCGGACTCTTGAAGGTGTTTCATGAGTTGGGCCGTGAAGTGAAGCCCGGCTGTCGGCGCTGCGACCGCACCTTCAATCTCAGCGAACGCTGTCTGATAGTCAGCGGCATCCCGCGCATCGGTGGGCCGCTTACCCGCGATGTAGGGTGGTAGCGGCATGTCGCCCACGGCAACGATCGCTTCGTCCAGCACCGGTCCGGCAAAGTCGAAAGCGAGCGTAACCTCGCCCGCCTCGCCTTTCGCTTCGACGGTTGCTTCCACGTTTCCAAGCAGACACACCCGGGCTTCGTTGCCAAAACG
>JBJXGL010000082.1:0-2587 GCA_046160365.1 Aestuariivirga sp.
AGGCTGCCGGACTTCATGTCGTTCGGCGTCACGAAGGCGAGCTGGCGTTCGCCCGCGCGCGCTTCGCCGAAGAGTGTAAACGCCATCAAGAGCGCGAAGCCGAAGATGGCGACGAGAATGTCGATCAAGGATTTGGTTGGATGGCCCCGTAGCTGGGGCAGTCTGATGGTGGTCACTGGTTCCTCCGGGGAAGCGCGCTAATGCGCCTCCGCGGATCGAGTCATTAGCGCCACAAAGGTTGGCGCCGCCAATGTGAAGTCCGTCCTTCTTCGGCAACCGGTTGCCGCCGCTTCCTTGCGGGGCGGCTGCGTGTGTGGAATTGTGCGGGTTTGTACGGATCGGGGAAACGATGAACGACGAAGATCTCTCGCCGGAGGAAAATCGCGCCATCGCGGGGCGGATCAAGGAAGAGCTGGCGCGCAAAAGGTTAACGCGCCAGCACTTGGCGGACTTGGCGAAGATTAGCCTGTCCACGGTCGAGAAAGCGCTCGCGGGCCAGCGCCCCTTCACGCTCGCCTCGTTGGTGCGCGTCGAAGAGGCATTGAAGGTCAAGCTCAGGAAGGAGAAGGCAGCGCCGTCTCCAGAAGGCGAACTCGCGCCGCAGTCGCTCGGCTCATACTCGCGTCCGGCCGTCGCCTGGCTCGAGGGAGACTACCTCACGCTTCGCCCGTCGTTCAGCGACTCGAATTCAGTCTATGCCTACTTGACCGAAATCCGCTGGGACCACGCACTCTCGCATCTGGCCTTCCGCGAATCGGAGCGGATCGACGCCGCCTTCAAGCAGGATGGCGCGGTCTCCGTGCCGCATCAGTCAGGCTACATCTATCTCGTCACCAACAAGCTGGGCCAGCACCGGCTCATCATTCTCTCACGCCCGATGATCTCGGGCGAGATGTACGGGCTCCTGACCACGCTTCAATCGGGCAAGGGCACAATGCTGACACCCGTCGCAGCGCCTGTGGTCTTCGTGCCGGTCAAGAACCTCGACGGCGAAATCCAGTTCGGAAAATTCAGTCCAGACGCGCCAGTGTTTGCGAAATACCGAGCACTTTTGAAACGCGCCACCGAAGAGCCGTTTGTGCTGCTGTTGGATGTGTGAGGGCTTTCTCTTCCCCAGCTCTGCGGGGGAAGTGGCGCGGCACGCGCCGATGGGGTGTCCCAGCCTCGCTCAAACACCCCCTCGCCCTTCGGGCACTCCCCCAGCAAAGCTGGGGGAGATTTACTCCCTCATACCCGCATACACATTCATGAATGCATCCGGCTCTTGCGGACAAGGGCCGGCGGCACTCTTCTTCTTGAGCAACGGCCCCTTCCACGCCGATGGTCCCGGCGCTTCGAACGTGCATAACGCCACAAGCCCGCCGTCGAGAGCGAGCGCCAGTGCGGCGTTGGTTTCCGCGCAAGCATCGCGATCGCATAATCCAACGAGCAGCGTATCGCCGCGAAGCGCAATATCCGTCCCAGCATCCATGGCATCGAGCAATGAAAGCTCCGCGCCATGCCGCCCCAGCACATCGCGCACATGCGGAACTTCGAGCAGCCGGTAACCCTCGACCTTCTCGAACGGCGTTTTTCCCGCAAAGCCCGCGAGATCGGCCGGGCCTTCGGCGGCTGAGCACAGAAGGCCGAAGGTCAGGATTTTGCAGATTGAGTTCAATGCAGCTTGGCGTGGGCCTTCAACACCAGGGGCTCAAGCCCTTCGCCACCTTTCGCAACGTGATCGTCAAGCAGTTTCCGCATGCGCGGCTCCCAGAAACTCTTCAGGTGCTTGGCGGTTTCCTTCACCGCCTCCTCCTCGGGATAGGCCCTGAAGTAGCTGGCGATCTGGTTCGCCATCCGCACCATGTCCTTGGTTTCCATCCTCAGTCCCTGTCAAATATCATCACGCCATATCGCGATAGCGCCGCCAGTTTCAAGCCCGCCTCGCGTGCCAGCCGCAGCGCCAATGCGGTGGGCGCGGAAACCGTGGCCAGCGCTCCGATGCCGGCGAGGGCACATTTCTGAACCAGTTCGAAGGAGCAGCGGCTCGACATCAGCACGAAGCCGCTCCTGGGTGAAACACCGCCCCGCGCCATGGCGCCGATCAACTTGTCCAACGCATTGTGGCGGCCTACATCCTCGCGCGCCAGAAGGATGTTTCCGGCGCCATCGCACCACGCGGCTGCGTGAACCGTGCGGTTGATGGCGCTCATTGGCTGGTGGGCCGGCAACGCTTCATAGGCTTTCGCCACCGCCGCTGCATCGAGCGGCGTTTCGATCACTTTTCCGTCGGGCATTCTGATCGCATCTTCGATGTCTTCAATGCCGCACAGCCCGCAGCCCACGCGGCCTTCGAGCGAACGTTTGACCAGCCGGTCCTTGTTGAGGTTCGCCTCGTCGATCGAGAGATCGCAGGCGAAGCCTTCATGCGAAGGCAGAATGAGAACGCCCCTCACATGACCCGTTTGCTTGACGAGCCCCTCCGCCAGCGCAAAGCCATATCCGAAGTCCTCAAGATCGGCCGGCGTCGCCATCATCACCGCGTAGGACAACGAATTGATCAGAATGGCGACAGGGACTTCCTCGGGCACCTGCCAAATGGTTGGCT
>JBJXGL010000083.1:0-3796 GCA_046160365.1 Aestuariivirga sp.
GCGAGACCATCAAGATGCCGCGCGAGGCGTGGAAGACGCTGACCCTGCGATGGGGCCTGTTCTTCTTGGGACTTGCTGTTTTGAACGAGATTGTCTGGCGCACTGTTTCGACCGACATGTGGGTGAACTTCAAGGTCTTCGGCGTGATCCCGCTGACGCTCCTGTTCGCGGTGGCCAATACGCCGTTCCTGATGAAGAACATGATCGAAGAAAATCCGACACCGAAGACGTGATGGCAACCACACGCCGCTTGTCCGGGATGACGGGCGTGGGGAGGGTCTCAGACTTCTTGATGTTCACGCCGGATTGCCAAAAGGCGGAAAATCGCTCTCTCCCTCGACGCTGCGATATTGTTCGAGCGCCCAGCGCACGGAGGGGAAAGCGAGATCGTTCCATGGGATATCGCTCCAATCGAACAATCGCACCTCCGTGCTCTCCACTCCCGGAGAGAAGCGAGGCGACGCCAAATGGGCGAGAAACATGACTTGCACCTGGCTGATGCGGGGCACGCTGTAGACGGCGAAAATCCGTTCAAGGACGATTTCGGCGTTGGCTTCCTCGTGGGCTTCGCGGCGCGCGGCATCCTCCACCGTTTCGTTAAGTTCCATGTATCCCGCAGGCAGCGTCCAGAAGCCGGAGCGCGGATCGATGGCGCGGCGACACAGAAGGATGCGGCCTTCATGGCGCACGATGGAGCCGGTCACGATCTTCGGATTGACATAGTCCACGAAGCCGCAGGCGCCGCAGACATCGCGCTCGCGAGTGTCTCCCGGTGGCGTCAAGCGGCTGAAAGAGGGCGGCAGAGGACGATCTGTCATGGCTTGTCAAGGGTTGCAATCCGTGCGCTGATGATTTTATCTGATGTGAGTTTCCCGGGCGAATGAATTCGACCAAAGGCGGCAGGCGCTTCTTTTCGCTTGCCGCTGAGGAACCGAGAGGCTAGGAAAACGCGGCTTCGTAGCCAGCCCCATTCGAGAGGCGGGAGCGAAGCACCAGGAACCGGTTGGACGGCGGGGCGGACAAGCGGTAGCAGGAGCAGGGGTTCTATGACGGGCAGCAAAGAGATTAAGCAGCTCTCGCGGTCGCTATCGCATCTTCTCAAGCGGGCCGCGCAATATTCCAATCACATCTACATGAACGAGACGCGCAACACCGGCCTCACCCATCGTCAGTTCACTGTCCTTGTCGCGGCCGACGCGCATGACGGCAAGAGCCAGACGGAACTTGTCAAACTCACCGGCATCGACCGTTCCACGCTGGCCGATCTCGTGGCGCGGCTGATGGCGCAAGGTTACCTGCAGCGCCGCCGCACCAAGGACGATGGGCGCACCAATGCGATCAAGGTGACAACGGCGGGGAAGAAGGTTCTGAAGTCCGCTACTCCGGGCGCTGACGAAGTCGATAAGCAGCTGCTTTCGCTGTTGCCGTCATCGGACCGCAAGAGCTTCGGCGATTGCCTCGCGGTGCTCGCGGTGGAGATGGACAAGATCGAGAGCAAGGAAGATGCAAAACCGTCCAAGAAGGTGAAGCTGCGCAGGCGGGGATAATCCGCAGCGTACTGACGATTTTTCAGAAACTGTTGCTAACTTCCCGCTCTGGCCAGCGGCAGCTTGGCTTTTTCGATTTCGGTTGAGAAGACGCCCGCCAGCGCCTCCGGCGTCAGCGGGCCGATCCATTTGTAGCGGATGACGCCCGTGCCATCGACGATGAAGGTTTCGGGCACACCGTAGACGCCCCAGTCGATGGAAACGCGGCCATCGCGATCGGCGCCAATCGCGGCGAAAGGCTGGCCCAATGTCGTGAGGAAACGCCGCGCGTTCTCGGGGTCGTCCTTGTTGTTGATGCCGTAGAGTTTGATGTCGCTCCGCTTCGAGAGCGCCACAAGCAGGGGGTGTTCGTCGCGGCAGGGCACGCACCATGAGGCCCAGACGTTTACTACCGCGACTTCGCCTTTCTTCAGGTCGGCAGCGGAGAAGCCGGGAGCATTGAGGCCTTCGACCGGCGCAAGCTCGAAGGCGGGAATGGGTTTACCGACAAGGACAGAGGGGATGTTTTTGGGGTCGCCGCCGAGACCGATCCAGAACAGGACGGCAAGAAGCGCAAACACCGCCACTGGGATGACGGCGAGCGGAAACTTGCGCCGAGGAATTTCGCCGGTCACGGGCTGCGATCCTTCATGGCATCCAGTTCGCGGCGGGTTTTGCGATCGCGCATCAGCGTGGCGGCAATGAGTACGACGATGGCCAAGGCGCTGATGCCGTAGGCTGCGAGCACGAACGGGATATGCGGCGCGGCAAAATCCATCAGCGCTCACCGATGGCGGCGATCCTCAGTGCGCGGATCTTGCGCTGGCCGATCTCGGCGCGGATGGCGACGAGGTGAAGCGCCAGGAAAAGCAGCGTGTAGGCAATTGCCATCACCAGGAGCGGCCAGAGGATCGATGAATGAATGGCGGGACCGTCCATCCGCAGCACGCTGGCGGGCTGATGCAGCGAGTTCCACCAGTCGACGGAGAATTTCACGATTGGGAGGTTGATCGCGCCAGCGAGCGCCACGACCCGTGCGACCAACGCCGCGCGGTGCGGGTCGTCGATGGCCTGCCACACGGCGATGTAGCCGAGATAGAGCAGCATCAACACGAACATGGAGGTGAGCCTGGCATCCCAGACCCACCACGTGCCCCACATGGGCTTGCCCCAAATCGATCCCGTGGCGAGAGCGAGGAAGCAGAACACCGCGCCAATGGGTGCGGCGCATTTCGCGGCGGCATCGGCGAGGGGATGGCGGAAGACGATGGCGATGGCGCTCGATATCGCCATCACGGCGTAGACGAACATGGCCAGCCAGGCGGCAGGCACATGCACGAACATGATGCGCACCGTTTCACCTTGCTGATAGTCGGCGGGAGCGGCCGCCAGCGCGCCGTAGAGGCCGGCGGCGAAAGCGATGATTGCCGCCACCCAAATGAAAGGCAGGATGCGGTTGGCGAGGGCGAGGAAGCGGGCCGGGTTGGCGAATTGCTGCATGGCTGTGTTCTAGTTGCGATTCCCTATTTGAGGTAGGCCCTCAATGCCGCGGCGGCGGCAAGCGGCGCCAGCACCAGGCTAACGAGCGCCAGCGCCAGCAGGATCAAGAGCGCCGCTGTGGCAATTTGTGGGCCGCCGGCACTGGCGGATACGCCGAAGATGAGCACGGGCACATAGAGCGGCAAGACGAGCAGCGATACCAGAAGCCCGCCCCGGCGTAGACCAACCGTTACTGCTGCGCCAATCGAGGCAATGAGCGACAGCGCCAGCGAACCAGTGATCATGGCAATGGCAAGCGGCCAGATTCCCGCCGGGTTCAGATTGAGCAGGAAGCCGAGCAGGGGCGCTGCGATGGCGAGCGGCAATCCGGCGGAGAGCCAATGCGCTGCCGATTTCGCGAGCGCCACCAGTTCGAGAGGGGCCGCGCCCAATGCCATCACATCGAGGGAGCCGTCCTCGTAGTCCTGCTGGAAAAGGGTGCTCGCCGAGAGCAGTACGGAGAGGAGAAGCGCGACCCAGAGTGCTCCGGGTGCCAGGCGTTGCAGCATTGCCTGATCGGGGCCGAGGCCCAGCGGCAAGAGAACCACGAAGGTGAGGAAGAAGCCGAGCGCCGTTCCGGCGCCGCCGCCCTGGCGGATCGCCAAAGTTAGATCGCGGCGGATGAGCGCCCAGAGAATGCTCATGCGGCGGCCTCGACGCCAAGGTCCAATTTCTCTGTGCCAGGGAAGGGGAGAGGCACGTGAGTCGCAGCAATCGCGAGGCCGCCTTTT
>JBJXGL010000084.1:0-30630 GCA_046160365.1 Aestuariivirga sp.
CTCATAAAGCGCGCGCCTTATCTCATAGCCTTCCGTGTAGCTTTTCAGCGCCCCGGCCAAATCGTTGCGCGCAACCTGCACGTCGCCGATCTTGTTCAAACTCACCGACACATCCCGCGCCCGCTCCGCATCGCCCGGCGCTTCGTCACGTAGCTTGCGGGCAAGAACGAGACTCTCCGAATAAAGCGGCAGCGCATCGCCGAGTTTGTTCTCCGCTCGCAGCACGTCGCCAAGCTCGATAGCCGCCCAAATCACATTCCATTCGCTGTTCTCCTTGCGCGCCAACTCAAGATAGCGCCGTTTGGCCCGCTTGGCCTCCTCGACGGTCCCGGCTTTCATCGCGGCATCGCCGAGGCCACTCCAGCCTTCCATGTTGGAAGGATCGAGCAGCGTTGCCTCGCGATACCAGGACAGCGATTTCGCGGCATTCGCGATAGCGGCGGAGGCGCCGAGATTGCGCGCGGCTTCCGCCTGCTCCTTCCTCGCCGATTCCTGGTCTTTCTTGCGCTTCTCGTAGATCTGTCCCCAGATGCCTTCGGCGATTCGTGTGTTGCCGCGCTTCGATTCCTCCACTGCCCGTTCGAATGTCGGCTCGCCCGCAAGCGCTCGCAGCGAACCGATGTAGCGCTCGATCTCCTCGGGCGAAGGCGGCGGGTCCTTGCTCTGCAACGCCGCCGTGATTTCCTCGACGGTTGCCTGAGACAACGGATCGCCCGGGAAGAAGACGGCCTCGACGCCCTTGAAACCGATGAAAACCACCAAGACCAGGACCGCAAGGCGCAAGGCGATCGGTCCCCACGGCCGGCTGTAACTCTGCTGAATCGCCGGAAGATCTAAGACGTGCGGCTCTGTAGCGGCGGCGGCTTTGGTTTTTCTTTTCGGCGCTGTTTCCTTCGCAAGTTCGGCGATGCGCGCCATGGTTCGCTGATAGAGAAGCGTGTTCCGGTCGAAGGGCTTGCAAATCGAAATGTGGTTGGCGTCGATGGGAATGGGATTGACCGAGGCCAGCCCCGCGTCGCCGCTGCCCGGATCGACGATCATGCCCGCGGCTGTGCCTTGCGTCTCGTAGAAGATCAGATGATCGATCTTCGCGCTCGCCGACCAATTGCGGTACCAGACGTTGAGGTTGCGCAAATTGGCGTCGTTCTTGACGAGATCGTTGACCGAATTCGACGGCCACACCAAGAGCCGCAATTTGTCCAGCAGAGTCGCGTGCGCCGAGCCCGTGTGCGGTGTGGCGACGAAGATCACCGCCCTGATCCGCGCCAGCAGCACCGCCACTTCGGGCCGCCGTTCCTTCTGGTCGTTCGCCTCGCGCAGCATCTGCTTCACGACGAGGCCGCCGAGACTGTGGCAGATGAAGATAGCCCGCGCACCCGCCAGTTTCGGCTCGCTCAACAGCCGTTCGAGCACGTTGACGGCGCGGTCCTGCAGCGGCATTGCGCTGCCCAGCCAGTTGGTCGGCGGCGCTGCGTAGCCGAGCGTCCATGTCGCGAGACCGGGAACATCCTGAGCCAGCCACACCGGCCAGAAAGAACCATCATACTTGCCCCGCCGCCAGGTGTCATAGGGATGACCGCCGAGGCCGTGCACAAACACGGCGTTGAGCTTGCAGCCGTCCCGAGGCTCGGCAACCGGGATAAGGTCCGCCATTCAACGCTGTCCTCCCGCCGTGAGGTCAATTTAACGTCAAGACGCGCGGTTGGGCAATCGCATATTGACTGCGACAGTGAATTTTCACCCTTCCCCCGCCGGGGAAGGGTGAACGCCAAGCCATATGCGATTGCCCTGCGGCAGTGGGCGGTGGGCGTGACTCGTTCCCGCACTCATCGTAGAACCCGCACCATGAATTCCGCCGATACATCACGGCCACTCGACCTCGATGCCGGGCTCGCAGGCACGTCGGGCGAGCCGCATTATGCGATTGTCGATATCGGCTCCAACTCCGTGCGCATGGTGGTCTACGATCAGTTGGGCAGAGCGCCGTTGCCGCGTTACATCGAGAAATCGCTGTGCCGTCTCGGAGAAGGTCTCGCGCAAACCGGAATGATCGCGCCTGAAGGCTTCCGCCGCACGCTGGAGGCGCTGCGCCGGTTTCGCGCCATTGCGCAAGCCATGGGCGTGTCGCGCATCGATGTCACCGCGACGGAAGCCGTGCGCCGCGCCGGCAATGGCAGGGATCTCGCCGCCGCGATCACCGCGGAGACGGGTCTTGAGGTGCGCATTCTCACCGGCGCGGAGGAGGGGCATTACTCGGCGCTTGGCGTCATCTCCGGTTTCTTCCGTCCCGTGGGCCTCATGGGCGACATGGGCGGCGGCAGTCTGGAGGTGGCGGAAGCGCTGGACGACAGGCCGGGCGAGCGTTCGATCAGCCTGCCGCTCGGAGCACTTCCCGTCGAAGCGCTGATGCAGAAGAGTTTGAGCGAAGCCAAGCGCCGCATCGACGAGATCATGCAGGAGCAACTCCCGGCAACCTTGTCGCGGCCCACCTTCTATGCAGTCGGCGGCGGCTGGCGCGCGAT
The DNA here is from genome assembly GCA_046160365.1 of Aestuariivirga sp. Taxonomy (GTDB): domain Bacteria; phylum Pseudomonadota; class Alphaproteobacteria; order Rhizobiales; family Aestuariivirgaceae; genus Aestuariivirga. Next base: position 2,523 of record JBJXGL010000084.1, read on the forward strand.
TGCCAAAGTGCACATGGCGAGCGTCAAGGCGCCGGTGTCCGTGGTGCACGGATACGCCGCAGATGCGAAGTCCGTGCGGGAATTCTGCAAGATGCTGGAGAAGCTTTCTCCCGCGAAGCTAGGCGAGTTGCCGGGTTTGCCGGAACGGCGCGCACGCACGCTTCCCGCTTCGGCTCTGGCGCTGGACCGGCTGTTGAAACGGCTGGCGCCGGAGCGGATTGTGTTCTCGGCACTTGGGCTTCGCGAGGGCTGGCTCTTCGCGCAGTTGCCGCAAGCTCAGCGATATCTCGATCCGCTGGTCGAAGGCGCGCGGCTGATCGGAACTCCGCTCGCCCGCGTGCCGCGGTTTCCTTCGGCACTCGCACGGTGGACAGCGCAGCTCTTTCCAACTGAAGTTCCCGCCGAGGCGCGGCTGCGAATTGCAGCGTGCGCACTCTCCGATATGGCCTGGGGCGATCATCCCGATTTTCGCGCCGAGGACTGCTTCCGCCGTCTGCTGCAGTTTCCCTTCATCGGCCTCGATCATGCCGAGCGCGTGTTCATCGCGCTGACGCTTCACGCGCGTTACGCCGGCAAGACCGATGCGCCGTGGCTTTCGCCTGCCATAAGCCTTCTGTCCACGGGCATGAAAACCCGCGCCTTCATCCTCGGCCGTGCCATGCTGCTGGCGCACCGGCTTTCCGGCAGCGTGCCGGAACTTCTGGAAAAGTCGCGGCTTGTCCACGAATCGGACATATTGCGGCTAGAGGTTGCCAAAGCCGCCCGGGTGCCGGATAGCGAAGTGGTGGCGGGGAGGCTCAAGCTTCTGGCGGTGGCGCTTGGCGCCAAGCGCTGGGACATCGTGGAAGCCTCCATCTGATGCGGGACGGTGAATTGCGTTGAGTGGGATGATGCCGGGAAGACTGCGGTTCATATCCGTGCTGTGCGGAGCCTTGATGATGACGCCCGCCGTGGCGCTCGCCGAGGAGCCCGCTATCGCGCGCGAACTCGACAAGTTCGGCAAGAGCCTGTGCAAGGCCTTTGCGCTCAAATGCAAGAGCACGGCAGTCGCCGTTCCATTGCCGCGATTGAAGCCGGTTCCGCCGGCGAAGCCGAAGCGCGACGTTGCGCAGAAGAAGCCGAAACCGGAGAAGGCACTTTCCGCATCGGCGCGCGAGAAGAAGACGATCGTCAAACCTGTGAATTCGGTGAGCGTCGAGTGGCCCGAGACAGTTAAGGAAGTCGAACCGGAGAAGACCGATTTCCCGGTGGCGAGCATCACCAAGCCGCCAAAGTCCGCCGCCGAAACGGCGGCCAAGGGCAACATGGGTGATGGCTGCCTCGAAGGATTGAAGGAAGCGCGCGTCGATTTCTCCATACCCGCCGTTCCCGCCTCCGCCGGCACATGCGATGTGGAGGTGCCCGTGCGGATCTCGAGCATTGGCCGCGTGGTGTTGACGGACAAACCCACGCTGAGCTGCCGCGCGGCATCGCGTCTCGCCGCGTGGGTGTCCGAAGTAGCCGAGCCGGTCGTGCTTTCGAAAACCGGAAGCCCGCTGGCTTATGTGAAGACTGGCCCTGGCCATGTCTGCTCTGGAAAAAGCGGCGAGGCATTGGCTTTGAGAAACGAACACGCGGCCGGCAATGCGATTGATATCGCCGCCTTCGCCACCGCCGATGGCCGCATGATCGGCACCAATGGCGCGACATCGTCCGAAGTGAGCTTGCTGAAAGGCTTGACCACGTCGGCTTGCGGTTACTTCACAACCGTGCTCGCTCCGAGCGCTTCGCCGGGAAGCCACTACCACTTCGATCTCGGCCGCCACGGCAAAGGCGGCGCGGCGCGGATCTGCGAGTAATCTCCGATGAGCTGGAATCCCGCACTGACGCCCGGTTGCCCCGATGACGTGGGCGTCGACGCAATCGAAACGCTGATCGTGCCGCGGGCGCGGGATTTGGGCGGCTTCGAGGTGCGCCGCGCCTTGCCAGCGCCCAAGCGCCAGATGGTCGGGCCTTTCATTTTCTTCGATCAGGCGGGGCCTGCGGAGTTCCTGACCGGCCAGGGCGTCGATGTCAGGCCGCATCCGCATATCGGTCTTGGCACCGTGACCTATCTCTATCGCGGCGATTTCCATCACCGCGACAGCTTGGGCACCGACCAGACCATTCTTCCGGGCGCGCTTAACTGGATGGTGGCCGGCAAGGGCATCACCCATTCGGAGCGCACCAGCGCCGAAGCGAGGAGAGGTCCGCACAGCCTGTTCGGCATTCAGACATGGATCGCGCTTCCCGAAGAACACGAAGACATGGCTCCGGTCTTCGAACATCATGGCAAGGAGACGCTGCCTGAGTTCGACGCCGAGGGCATCAAGCTGCGGCTGATTCTCGGTGAGGCATATGGAAAGACAGCGCCCGCCACGATGCTGTCGCAAACCTTCTACGCCGATGTTGTGCTCGAACCGGGAGCGCGCATTCCGCTGCCGGACAATCACGAGGATCGCGGCATCTACATCACCGAAGGCAGTCTCACGGTGTCGGGACAGATCTTCGAGCAGAGCCAGATGATGGTGTTCCGTCCCGGCGACAAGATCACGGTCGGCGCTGGCGAGCGCGGCGCGCGGCTGATGCTTTTGGGCGGCGCGACGCTGGGCGGCCCACGTTTCATCTGGTGGAATTTCGTCGCGTCATCGAAAGAGAAGATCGAAGCAGCGAAAGAACAGTGGCGTCAGGCGCGCTGGGGCGAAGGCCAGTTCGACCTTCCACCCGATGACCGGAGCGAGTTTATCCCGCTTCCGCCGTGATCACGGATTTGTGATCTGAGCTTGCGAAACTTTTCCAATCCGCGAACAGCCACGGCACGTTTCGGTTGGCACGGGCAGGCCTGACCGGCCTTCCGCGCAAGGCAAATAGTCCGTAGACGGACGATCAACCCCTAGGGAGAACATTATGCGCAAGGTTTACCTCGGCGCCGCGATGGCGCTTGGCCTGATGGCCGGAACGGCATCCGCTGCCAATATCGTCGATACGGCGAAGTCCGCCGGATCCTTCAACACGCTGCTGGCCGCGGCGCAGGCTGCGGGCCTCGCGGACGCGCTGGCAACCGGAGAGAACCTGACGGTGTTCGCGCCGACCGACGAGGCTTTCGCCAAGCTTCCCGCCGGCACGGTTGACGAACTTCTCAAGCCGGAGAACAAGGACAAGCTCGCCGCCATCCTTCTTTATCACGTGCTGCCGCGCAAGCTTGCATCGAACCAAATGCTGCCCGGCCCCTTCCACGTGCGCACGCTTAAAGGCGAAGGCGACCGGACGCTTGCCGTCGCCAAGGGTTCGGGTGGCGTGACCATCGACAGCGCCAATGTCGTCAAAGCCGACATCATGACCGACAACGGTATCATTCATGTGATCGACACGGTGATGCTGCCGACCAATTGAGGCGCAATCTCTCGCGAGGAGCGCGATCCAGAATCGCGCTCCTTGTTCATGCGACAAACACGTCCGCACGCGTGAGATGAATAAAAACGCGGCCACCTTCCGCGGGTTCGCCGGCACGATCGAAGACGGTGCGCAGCAGAGGGCGATTGTTCGAAACGGCGCTCGTGCGAGCGCGGCGCGCGGCTGATGCTCCTGGGCGGCGCGACGCTGAGCGGCCCACGTTTCATCTGGTGGAATTTCGTCGCGTCATCGAAAGAGAAGATCGAAGCGGCGAAAGAACAGTGGCGTCAGGCGCGCTGGGGGGAAGGCCAGTTCGATTTGCCGTCCGATGACCGGAGCGAGTTCATACCGCTGCCTCCGTGAGAGGGCCTATTCGCTCCGCGTGACTCTCCTCGCACGCGAAGTTGCTTCAAGCGAGACAAGCCGCCGACGCAGCTCGGCGAAGAAGCGCGGTGGGAGAAATCCATAGGCTACGCTTTCGTTTCCTTGCCCCGGAAGGCGGCGCAAGTCAGGCCCGGGCCAGCGGAACACATTGCTCTCGGAATAGATGACCCATGAACGCGCATCATCGAGTCCGAGATGCCGTTTCACATTCTGCGGCAGTTCCAGACCCAAGGTCGGCGGAACAGGTTCTGCATGGGTAACGGGCACCACCAACACATGCTCCCCAATTTCACCAGCCTGAACCGCAAGGACTATCGCGCAAGGTCTGTCCTTGCTGCCCTCGTCACGGCCTTCGAGGTATTCCCGGTGCCAGAGATACGAGTAACGAATGACAAGGCCCGCCTCGGGCTTGGGAAGGCTCACGGCGTCCAGTCTTTGACAAGCTCATCGAGAGGGGCGTGGCGGCTGTCCATTTCGCTGCGGCTCACGGCATCCAGCAAGTCTTCCGGCAGCTCTCCGGCCCCGTAAACTACCCGGTCGCGTCGCATCAGCCGGTGGTACTCTTCCGCAGAGATCATCACTGTGCGGTCGCGGCCGTTGCGCGTGACAACGACGGGCTCGTTCAAGGCCAAATCCTGATAACGGCCAATTTCCTTGCTAAAATCGGTGGATGATACGCGTACCATGTTTCTCTCCGTAAATTCCGGAATTTGGGGAATATAGCCAACTTTTGTTTCAGATTCAATCGAGTATTGCCGAGCCCAAGAAATCGTTCACCGACAAACATCCGCGATGAGACTGGCAACTTCCAAACAGCGGGCTTCGAAGGCAAATTGTCGCTCAACTTGTCAGCGCGAGCTGTGAACGCCCCAAAACGAAAGAGCGCGGAAGTTTCTTTCCGCGCCCTGAAATCATTTGCCGCTGACGGCTGCTACTCGTTAACGGCTTCGTCCTGCGGGGACTCTGCCGCCTGCTGCTTCGACAAGTCCTCGCCGGTGGCCTGATCCACCTGCTTCATCGAAAGGCGCACCTTGCTGCGGTTGTCGAAGCCCAGAAGCTTCACCTTGACCATGTCGCCTTCCTTGACGACGTCGCCGACCTTCTGTACCCGGCGCGCGGCTAACGCTGCCGGACAATCACGAGGATCGCTGCATCTACATCACCGAAGGCAGTCTCACGGTGTCGGGACAGAGCTTCGAGCAGGGCCAGATGATGGTGTTCCGTCCCGGCGACAAGATCACGGTCGGCGCTGGCGAGCGCGGCGCGCGGCTGATGCTTTTGGGCGGCGCGACGCTGGGCGGCCCACGTTTCATCTGGTGGAATTTCGTTGCCTCATCGAAAGAGAAGATCGAAGCGGCGAAGGAACACTGGCGGCAGGCGCGCTGGGGGGAAGGCCAGTTCGATTTGCCGCCCGATGACCGAAGCGAGTTCATCCCGCTTCCGCCGTGATCACGGATTTGTGATCTGAGCTTGCGAAACTTTTCCAATCCGCGAACAGCCACGGCACGTTTCGGCTGGCACGGGCAGGCCTGACCGGCTTTCCGCGAAACTGGAATAGTCCGTAGACAGACGATCAACACTTAGGGAGAAGATCATGCGCAAAGTTTATCTCGGCGCCGCGATGGCGCTTGGCCTGATGGCCGGAACGGCATCCGCCGCCAATATCGTCGAAACGGCGAAGTCCGCCGGATCCTTCAACACGCTGCTGGCTGCAGCGCAGGCTGCGGGCCTCGCAGACGCGCTGGCAACCGGAGAGAACCTGACGGTGTTCGCGCCGACCGACGAGGCTTTCGCCAAGCTTCCTGCCGGCACGGTTGATGAACTTCTCAAGCCGGAGAACAAGGACAAGCTCGCCGCCATCCTTCTTTATCACGTGTTGCCGCGCAAACTTGCATCGAACCAGATGCTGCCCGGCCCCTTCCACGTGCGCACGCTCAAGGGCGAAGGCGACAGGACACTCGCGGTGGCCAAGGGTTCGGGTGGCGTGACCATCGACAGCGCCAATGTCGTCAAAGCCGACATCATGACCGACAACGGTATCATCCACGTCATCGACTCGGTGATGCTGCCGACGAATTGAGGCGCAATCTCTCGCGAGGAGCGCGATCCAGAATCGCGCTCCTTGTTCATGCGACAAACACGTCCGCACGCGTGAGATGAAGAAGAACGCGGCCACCCTCCGCGGGTTCGCCGGCACGATCGAAGACGGTGCGCAGCAGATCGCGATTGTTCGCTACGGCGCTCGCGCGAGCGGGATCATTCGCCAGCAGTTTGTCCATAACCGCTTCGGCCGATGCATAGAGATCCCGCCGCGACCACGTGTATGTCGCTCTCCGCTTCAAAATCCCCTTTCTGCATGCATCTTCCAGTGCCTGTTGGGCCTCGGCTCGCACCGCGGTTTCGTCATCGACAATCCGCAACATGTCGAAAAACGACCCTTCGGCGACTGGCTCGATGACGGCGAGATGTCCTTTTGGCCTTATGCAGCGCAGGGCCTCGATGAGGGCTTTATCCATGAGTTCGCCGGGGACATGGTGAAACGACTGAAGCATCAGCGCACCGTCAAAGCTGCCATTGCGATAAGGAAGAGCCTCGGCCCCCGAAACCGCAAAGTCTGCACTGGGTATCCTGGCACGCGCTTCCGCGATGCGCGCGGACTGTGGGTCGCAGCCCGACGCATCGTGTCCGAGCCCGATCAGAACGCGGACAAATTCGCCATTGCCGCAACCGATGTCGAGAAGCCTGCTTGGCTCCGGCCAAAGGTTCTGAACCAGATCTACCGCAGAAGAGATTCTATTGCCTGCTCCGCCCATTGAGCCAGACTAATACCGATCCTGCGGAATAAGAAAGGGCGCGAAGGATTCCCTCCGCGCCCTCAAATCATTTGCCGCTGACGGTTGTTACTCGTTGACGGCTTCGTCCTGCGGGGATTCCGCCGCCTGCTGCTTCGACAGGTCCTCGCCGGTGGTCTGGTCCACCTGCTTCATCGAGAGGCGCACCTTGCCGCGGTTGTCGAAGCCCAGAAGCTTCACCTTGACCATGTCGCCTTCCTTGACGACGTCGCCGACCTTTTGTACCCGGCGCGGGGCGAGCTCAGACACATGCACGAGGCCGTCCTTGGCGCCGAAGAAGTTGACGAAGGCGCCGAACTCCACGACCTTCACCACCTTGCCATCGTAGATTTCGCCCATTTCCGGTTCGGAAACGATGGACTTGATCCACTTCAGCGCCGCGGCGATGGACGCGCCTGACGACGACGCCACCTTGATCGTGCCATCGTCCTGGATGTCGACTTTCGCGCCGGTCTTCTCAACGATCTCGCGGATCACTTTGCCGCCGGTGCCGATCACTTCGCGGATCTTGTCGGTGGGGATTTTCAGCGTTTCGATGCGGGGCGCATGTTCGCCAAGGCCGGGCCGCGCTTTCTCCAGCGCTTCCGCCATCTTTTCGAGGATGTGCAACCGCCCATCCTTTGCCTGCCACAACGCCACCTTCATGATCTCTTCGGTGATGCCGGTGATCTTGATGTCCATCTGAAGGGAGGTGACGCCTTCGGTGGTGCCCGCCACCTTGAAGTCCATGTCGCCCAGATGATCCTCATCGCCGAGGATGTCGGAAAGCACCGCGAAGCGCTCGCCTTCCTTGATGAGGCCCATGGCGATGCCGGCACAGGGCGCCTTCAGCGGCACGCCCGCATCCATCAGCGCCAGCGAAGCACCACAGACCGAGGCCATCGAGGATGACCCGTTCGATTCGGTGATCTCCGAGACGACGCGGATGGTGTAGGGGAACTGATCCGCCGGCGGCAGCAGCGGATGAATGGCCCGCCAGGCGAGCTTGCCATGGCCGATTTCGCGGCGTCCGGTGGCGCCCATGCGGCCGGTTTCGCCGACCGAGAAGGGCGGGAAGTTGTAGTGCAGCAGGAACGTGCCCTTGTAGGTGCCGTCGAGCGAGTCGATGTACTGCTCGTCCTCGCCGGTGCCGAGTGTCGTCACCACCAGCGCCTGGGTTTCGCCGCGCGTGAACAGCGCCGAACCATGAGTGCGTGGCAACACACTCGCTTCCGCAACGATCTGGCGCACCGTCTTAGTGTCGCGTCCATCGATACGATGTCCGGTGTCGAGGATCGAGTTCCGCACCACATCCTTTTCGAGATGCTTGAAGCTCTCGCCCACCTTCTGCGGTGTCGGCGCATCTTCCTTGCCTTCGACGACAAGAGCGGCAAGCACCTTATCCTTGGCTTGGGCTACGGCTTCCTGGCGATCTTCCTTCTTGGCGATGGCATAGGCCTTGCGCACTTCCGCTTCGGCCAGCTTCTTGACGCTCTTGTAAAGCGCCTCATCATCCGGCGGAGTGAAATCGCGAGGCGGACGAGCCGAACGCTCGGCCATGCGAATGATCGCCTCAATCACCGGCTGGAAGCCGCGATGACCGAACATGACGGCCCCGAGCATGACTTCTTCCGAAAGCTCCTTGGCTTCCGACTCGACCATCAGCACCGCATCCTGCGTACCGGCGACGATCAGATCGAGCTGCGACACCTTCTGCTGTTCGATTGTCGGATTCAGCACATACTCGCCGTCGATGTAACCGACACGCGCGGCGCCGATCGGGCCCATGAACGGAACGCCCGAAAGTGTGAGCGCCGCCGACGACGCGACCAGCGCCACGATGTCGCTGTCGTTCTCGAGATCGTAGGAGAGAACGGTGGCGATCACCTGGGTTTCATTGCGGAAGCCCTCGACGAAGAGCGGCCGGATCGGCCGGTCGATGAGACGGGAGACCAGCGTTTCGCGCTCCGTGGGCCTTCCTTCGCGCTTGAAATAACCGCCCGGAATCTTGCCGGCGGCATAGGTCTTTTCCTGGTAGTGAACGGTAAGCGGGAAGAAATCGAGCCCGGGCTTGGCGGCGCGTTCCGAAACGGCGGTGGCGAGAACGGTTGTCTCGCCAACGGTGGCGAGAACCGCGCCATCGGCCTGCCTGGCAATTCTTCCGGTTTCGAGGCGCAGCGTCTTGCCGCCCCACGCGATTTCTTCAACGTCGATATTGAACATGATGTTTCCTCATATGCCCTTCGCCGCCACTTGGCTCACCTACTCCTGGACGGCATCCCCTTTGGGCGAAAGACCCCGGCCCTATTGCCGGAATCGATTGCGGGGACGCGGGCGGCAAACTGGTGATCCGCCCGCTCGTGCTGAAACTCCGCCCGCGTACTAGCGGCGGATGTCGAGGCGCTTGATCAGCGTCTGATAGCGCGCTTCGTCCTTCGACTTGAGATAGTCGAGGAGCGAACGGCGCTTGCTCACCATGGTGAGAAGGCCGCGGCGCGAATGGTTGTCTTTCTTGTGGGCCTTGAAATGGTCGGTGAGCGAGTTGATGCGCTCGGTCAGGATCGCCACTTGAACCTCGGGCGAACCGGTGTCGCCGGCCTTGGTGGCATAGTCTTTAACGAGCGCGGTCTTGCGCTCGGCAGTCATCGTCATTCGGTCATCTCCAAAATAAGTTATAGATTGAACAGACGCTTCGGCTTGAGGGAGCCCTGCTCGATGCTGCAGATGCCGATGGGCTTTTGGCCCAAGGTCACCAGAACCGCATCGGATGCGATGGGAGCCTTCGCGCCTCTGAGCAGGACACTTTGTCCCAGTCTCAGGCGTTGGGCCTGCGCTTCGTCCAAGGCCAGTGCCGGGATGCCGTCCAGCACGGTCGCGATCGGGCGCAGGAACCCGTCCATGGCGTTTCCGCCGGGGGGCTTATGGCGCATTTCCTCAAGCCTTTCCAGCGGAATCGCGTCTGCTTCGGTGAAAGGCCCAAGGCGGATACGGCGCAGCGCCGAGACATGGCCGAAACAGCCCAGTTTCCGGCCCATATCGCGGGCCAGCGAGCGCACATAGGTGCCCTTGCCACAGGTGACTTCGAAGATGGCATGGGCAGGGTCGGGTTGATCGATGAGTTTGAGTTCCTCGATGAAGACCAGCCGGGGTGCCAGATCGGGGGCGGCCCCAGCGCGAGCCAGGTCATAAGCCCGCTCGCCTTCGACCTTGATGGCGGAGAAAGCGGGCGGAATTTGCTGAATCTCGCCAGTGAATTCAGAAAGTAGCGACTCGATTCTTACTCTTGAAGGTTTTTCATTCGATAGTTTCGTTACGCTTCCTTCCGGGTCGTCCGTCGTCCGCTCCTCGCCCCAAGCAACTGTAAACCGATACGTCTTCTTCCCATCCATGGCATAGGAAACTGTCTTGGTCGCTTCTCCCAGCGCAATCGGCAGAATCCCCGTCGCCAAGGGGTCGAGCGTCCCCCCATGCCCCGCCTTGTTGGCATCGAACAGCCAGCGCACCTTGCCCACCGCCTGAGTGGAGGTCATGCCAAGCGGCTTGTCGAGAACGAGCCAGCCGTGGATATCCTGTCGCCGTTTTTTCAGGCTCTGTCCTTTGGGTTTCGCCGCTGATCGAATACAGCGAGTATTTCTATGACCTCGCCGTTGAGGCGATACGGTAGCACATATGGCCGGTTGGGAACCTGCAGCTCGAAAATACCGATTCGTTCTCCACCATGACCCAGCTGGGGAAAACTTTTGAGTAGGAAGGCAGCGTTTTGAATCTCCGAACCAACCTGCTCCGCAGCGGCGGGGTTATGTTTCGCGATGTGATCCTTGATCCGGAAGAAATCCAAGAGCGCGGGCCGTTTCCACCGGATTCGCATCAATCGTCATCCGGCTCGTCACGTTTTCGAAGGCGCGGCGGTGGCAGCTCATTCGGCGAACCCCACGAATCGAGCCACGCCGCCATATCCTTCTCGCTGACATACGAACCGTCTTCGTCCGCTTGCTTCACCGCCTCGTCGATGTGGCGGTAGAGGCGGACCTTCTCATCCACATAGGCTTCAAGAGCTTCCGTCAGGAGGTAACCCTTCGAGCGCCGGGTCAAGCCCGCCAGCTCCTCTAGCCCTTGGTTCAGTTTTTCCGGAATACGCGCCGAAACCATCGTTTTGGCCATGTCTTCACCTGATTACATTTGCTGACAATGTAATCAAACTGCCCAGGGGTGTAAAGCGACGAAATGCCAGAGCCTTAAGCAGCCCTCGGCTCTATGCGTTCCAGAAGACGGCCGAGTTTTCGCTTTTGCTCCATGAGATCGTAGGAAATCTGCAGCCTGAGGAAGAACCCCTCCCGATAGCCAAAATAGCGCGAGAGACGCAAATCGGTGTCGGCCGTGATCGCCCTTTTTCCGTGCACGATCTCATTGATCCGGCGGGGCGGCACATCGATTGCCCGCGCTAAGGCATTCTGGCTGATGCCGAGCGGCTCCAGTAAATCCGCGGCGAGCATCTCGCCGGGATGAGGATTTTTCAGCTCCCTAGTGATAGTCGGTGATTTCGACATCTTCCGCACCTCCATTGGTCCATCTGAAACAGATGCGCCATTGATCGTTGATCCGGATCGAAAACTGACCCTTTCGATTCCCGCGCAGCGCTTCCAAGCGGTTACCTGGCGGGATTCTCAATTCACCCAACTCGGACACCGCATCGATCTGTCTAAGTTTTCGAAGCGCGGCATCCTGAATGTTGCCGGGCAACCGCCTGCTCCCGATTCCGGACCAAACAGCTTCCGTTTCCCGGTCATTGAAGCTCCGGATCATGAGGGCTTATAACGCTTAACGCCATATGACGCAATACGTCATAGGACCGGTTTACTTCTTCTCCAAATCCCGCGCCACTTCGGGGCGGTGGAGGAGCTCGTCGATCTTGTTGGCGTAGTCGAGTGCCGTATCGATGCGGTAGCGCACCTCGGGCATGAACTTCATCTCGACCTTGCGGGCGAGAAGCCCACGGATATATTTCTTGTTGCGGTTCAGCGCCTCGAGAAGCTGCGGCTCCCTGCCCTGCTGGAAGGTGCGGACATAGGCCGTGGCGATCTTGAGATCGGGCGACATCTGCACTTCCACCACACTCGGCGTCAACCGCTCAAGTTCCGGATCACCCGTCTCGCCACGCAAGAAAATCTCCGCCAGCGCATGGCGGATGAGTTCGCCGGCGCGCAGCATGCGTTGGGAGGGGACGGTTGACTTAACCATGACCGACAGTGACGAATTCTTTTCTATCCGTTGCGAACTGAAAACATGCCTCGAACTGACCTTCGTGGTCGAACGAATCCTTCGGAACGAGAAAACTTCTGCCATCCCAGCTTTCGATCTCTATGAAATCCGGTAACTTTGTCACGTTTTGAATCTCGTTCCAGCCGTATCTTGTCTCGGTTCGCCCGATCTTCTGCATGACGCCAAGCTGATCAAGAGTGAGTTCATACGGAACAATTTCGTCCGCAACTTTTGAACGGCGTTCTTTTTCTTTTGCGCTGAACACCAACTTGACCAGAAGCAGGAAGGCGCCCCAAGCGGCAAACCCTAGAACCGGCTCGCCCGATAACTTACCAACGATACCATAGACGAAAAAACCGCAAACAACGACGCCCACCCAAATGAAGAAGTTGAGCAATCGATGCTGGCCAGTTTGTTTGGACTTCTCGTAGGACTCGAGGTCACTAGCCTTCAGTGAAGCCGACAGCTTAAACCACTGGGCATCGTTCTCGTCTCCCATAGCGAAATGATCCCAAAGGCTGAACTAATCCAGCTTCCGCTGCACTTTCTCGACGCGGAAGCATTCGATCACGTCGCCGGCGCGCATGTCCTGGTAGTTTTCGAAAGCCATGCCGCATTCCTGGCCCACCTGAACTTCCTTCACTTCGTCCTTGAAGCGCTTGAGGGTCGAGAGCGTGCCTTCGTGAATGACCACGTTGTCGCGGATCAGGCGCACCTTGGCGCCGCGTTGCACCGAGCCTTCGGTGACCTGGCAGCCCGCCACCTTGCCGACCTTGGTGATGTTGAAGATCTCGAGGATGCGCGCGTTGCCGAGGAAGGTTTCGCGCAGTTCCGGCGCGAGTTTGCCCGACATGGCGGCTTTGATGTCGTCGACGAGATCGTAGATGATGTTGTAGTAGCGGATCTCGATGCCCGCCCGCTCCGCCGCATCCCGCGCCTGACTGGAGGCGCGCACGTTGAAGCCCAAAACCACGGCATTCGAAGCCGTCGACAATCCAATGTCGCTTTCGTTGATGCCACCCACCGCGTAGTGGATGACACGGGCGCGGATTTCGTCGTTGCCGATTTTCTCCAGTGCCTGCACGATCGCTTCGGCGGAGCCTTGCACGTCTGCCTTCACCAGGATCGGGAACTCGGTGAGCCCGCCCGCGCTGAGCTGGCTCATCATCTGTTCGAGCGAAGAACGCGCCGATGCCGCGCCACGCGTATCGCGGCGCTTGCGCTCGCGGTAGTCCGTCACTTCGCGCGCCCGCGCTTCGTTGGGCACAACGTCGAACTGATCGCCCGCTTCGGGCGCTGAGTTGAGGCCCAGGACTTCGACCGGAACCGATGGTCCCGCTTCCTTGATCTGCTCGCCCTTGTCGTTGACGAGTGCCCTCACACGGCCCCAGGCGGAACCGGCAACGAAGATGTCGCCGAGGCGCAAGGTGCCGCGCTCCACGAGAACCGTGGCGACAGGGCCCCTGCCCTTGTCGAGCTGGGCTTCCACGACCATGCCGCCCGCTTCGCGATCGGGGTTGGCCTTAAGATCGAGAACTTCCGCCTGCAGCAGAATGGTTTCGAGTAGTTTGTCGAGATTGGTTCCCTTCATCGCCGAGACTTCGACATCGAGCGTATCGCCGCCCATGCTTTCGACGACGATTTCGTGCTGCAGCAATTCGCGGCGCACCCGGTTCGGATCCGTTCCCGGCTTGTCGATCTTGTTGATCGCAACGATGATCGGCACGCCGGCGGCGCGGGCGTGATTGATGGCTCCGACCGTCTGCGGCATGACGCCATCGTCGGCGGCAACGACAAGCACGACGATGTCGGTGGCCTTGGCGCCGCGCGCGCGCATCGAAGTGAACGCTTCATGGCCCGGCGTATCGATGAAAGTGATCAAGCCATTCGCCGTTTGCACTTGGTAGGCGCCGATATGCTGGGTGATGCCGCCGGCTTCGCCCGAGACCACGCTGGTCTTGCGGATGGCATCGAGCAGCGAGGTCTTGCCGTGATCGACGTGGCCCATGATGGTGACGACGGGCGGACGCGATTTCAATTGCTCCGCCGTATCGGTGTCGCCCGAGAGGCCCTCGACCACATCCGACTCCGATACGCGCCTCACCTTGTGGCCCATCTCCTCGGCGATGATTTGCGCCGTGTCGGCATCGATCACGTCGTTGATCGTATGCATCTGGCCCTGTTTCATCAGGATCTTGATGATGTCGACAGCGCGCTCCGCCATGCGGTTGGCGAGTTCCTGGATGGTGATCGCTTCCGGAACGGTGACTTCGCGCACCATTTTCTCGGTCGGCATCTGGAAGCCCTGCGCCTGCTTCTTCAGGCGCTCGGTGCGGCGGCGGAACGCGGCGACGGACCGGTTGCGGCCTTCGTCTTCCGACAGCGCATTGGCGAGCGTCAGCTTGCCGCGGCGTTTTTCCATGTCGGCCTTGGTGCGCGCGGGTGCGGGAACTTTTACGTCACGGCGGACAACGCCGCGCGGCGATTTGCTCCGGCTTTCTTCTTCCTCTTCGCGTTCGGCGACGGCCGATTTCGGTGCAAGCTTCTTGGCGGCTTCCTCGGCCTTGCGCTTGCCGTCCTCTTCCGCTTTGTGACGCGCATCGTCCTCGGCCTTGCGCTTGGCGGCGGCTTCGCGATCGCGCTTGTCCTTTTCGTCATGGTCGGCGCGGCGGCGCGCATCTTCTTCCTGGCGTTTGCGCTCCTCGGCTTCGCGGACACGGGAATCGGCCAAGGCGCGGTCGCGCGCCTCCTTCTCCTCGGCCGTCAGTGTACGGAGCACCACGCCGGACCGGTTGGCGGATGGCGGCGCCTTGGCGGCGGGCGCCGGGGCAGCCACCTTTGGCTGAACCTGGAACTGCGGCTTCGGGGCTTCCGCTTGCGGGCGGTCATCGCCGAAACGCTTGCGCTTCGTCTCCACCACGACCGTTTTGGTGCGGCCATGGGAGAAGCTCTGCTTCACCTTGCTCTGTTCGACGACCGGGCGCTTGAGCGTCAGGGTTCCGCCGCGGGACGCGCCGGATTTGGTGTCGGTTTGCTCGTTACTGTCGCTCATGCTCTCACTTCATACACGTTGGCGCACAGCCGATGTGCCGTAGGATTCGATCCGACGCACTCCGGCCAGGAAATTCTCGGCGATCCGCCCTCGCGCCAGGGCAGCATGTACCACATTAGACCGGCCAAAAGCCAAGTCCAATTCGACGCCGCCGAATAGATTGACAATGGCGGTTTCTTCACCCGCAAACTTGTCGAGCTTGCGGTTTTGATCGGGCGAGGCGTCCGCTGCATGGATCAGCGCGGCTGCCTTGCCTTTCCCGGCCATCTCCTCGACTTTTGCAAAGCCCGTGACGGCTTCGCCTGCTTTGCGGGCCATACCCAGATAGCCAAGCGTATGACGGCGCAAGAGCGATGCAACCTGATCGGGCAAGTCTGCATCCGCGGCCGTCTGCGCCTTGAATCCCCTGCTAAACAGGTTTCCAGAGACGGCCTGGCCCACCAGATCCCGGCTCAGGCCCACCCAAACGCCCCTGCCCGGCAACTTTCGCGCGAGATCGGGCACGGCACGGCCCTCGGGCGAGCGGACGAAACGGATCAATCCCGTTTCGTCCTTAGCCTCGCGGGTGACGATGCATGTGCGCTCGGGCAAAAGAGCCAGATCCTCCAGCGTCAGACCTCCGTGGTTACTTCGGCTGGGGCGGCGGCGGGAACTGCCGCCGGCGCCGCGATCCAGCCCGCCTTTACGCGCGCCGCCATAATCAATGCCTCGGACTCCGCCGCACTCACATCGAGACCGGAGAACGCGCCTTTGAACTTCTTCGTCTCTTCGTTCTTGCGCTCGGTCCAGCCGGTGAGATCGTCGGTGGCGCAGCCCGCCAAATCCTCGATGGTCTTGATGCCGGCCTCGCCTAATGCCACCAGCATGGCCGGAGTGAGCTCGCCGACGTCCTTGAGTTCGTCAGTGACACCCAGCTCAACCCGCTTGGCGTCAAGCTCGGAAGAAATGCGTTCGAGATAATCGCGGGCCCGGTTCTGAAGCTCTTCGCCGGTCTGCTCGTCGAGACCTTCGATCGACGCGATGTCTTTCGGATCGACGTAGGCAATCTCGTCCACCGTATCGAAACCTTCGGAGGCAAGAAGCTGAGCCAATGTCTCGTCCACATCGAGCGCATCGACGAAACGCTGCGTGCGCGTGGCGAACTCCTTCTGGCGGCGTTCTGACTCTTCCGCTTCGGTCATGATGTCGATGTCCCAGCCTGTCAGCTGTGAGGCAAGCCGTACGTTCTGTCCGCGCCGGCCGATGGCGAGTGACAACTGCTCGTCCGGCACCACCACTTCGATGCGCTCGGCATCTTCATCGAGCACCACCTTGGTGACTTCGGCGGGAGCCAGCGCGTTCACCACGAAGGTCGCCACATCGGGCGACCACTGGATGATGTCGATCTTCTCGCCCTGCAGTTCGTTGACCACCGCCTGAACGCGGCTGCCACGCATGCCGACGCAAGCGCCGACCGGATCGATCGAGCCATCCTTGGAGCGCACCGAAATCTTGGCGCGCGAACCCGGATCGCGGGCGACGGAAACGACTTCAACAACTCCATCGTAAATTTCCGGCACTTCCTGGCCGAAAAGGCGAGACATGAATTCCGGATGCGTGCGCGAAAGGAAGATCTGCGGCCCCCGCTGTTCGCGGCGCACGTCGTAGACATAGGCGCGCACCCGGTCGCCGGGACGGAAGGTTTCGCGCGGCAGCGATTCGTCGCGCCGGACGATGGCTTCGCCACGTCCCAGATCGACGATGACATTGCCATATTCGACGCGCTTCACCGCGCCATTCACGATCTCGCCAATGCGGTCCTTGTATTCGTCGTACATGCGCTCGCGCTCGGCGTCGCGCACTTTCTGCACGATCACCTGCTTGGCGTTCTGTGCGGCGATGCGGCCGAAATCGATAGGCGGCAGCGGCTCGGCGATCTGATCGCCGAAAGTCGCCGCGGGATTGCGCCGCTGCGCTTCAGCCAAGCTGATTTCGGTCGCTTCGTTCTCGACTTTCTCGACCACGAGCAGCAAGCGGTTCAACCTGATGTCGCCGGTTCGCGCATCGATCTCGGCGCGGATTTCGTTCTCGACGCCATAGCGCGCTTTCGCCGCCTTGGTGATCGCCTCCTCCATCGCCTGCAGCACGATGATCTTGTCGATCACCTTCTCGCGGGCGACCGCGTCGGCGATCTGCAAAAGCTCGAGCCTATTTGCGCTCACTGCTGCTTCAGCCATGGTCTTTTCTCCTCTCCTCAGAGATTTTGTCTTCGTCGATCTCGGCGCCATCGGCGTAACCGGCTTGCGGTTTGCGCTGACGCGCCGCTTCGATCAGTTCATCCGTCAATACAAGCCGTGCTTCGCCGATTTCGGCGAAGGGCACGGCAATCAGAACGGGCTCGTTGCCGCCTTCCGGATTTTCAATGAAGAGGCGCACCTCGCCATCGGCATATCCTTCAAGCTCGCCGCGGAACCTCTTGCGTCCCGCTTGCGGCACGGCCATTTCAATCTTCGCCTCGTGGCCCTTCCAGGATTCGAAATCCACAGGCCGCACCAGCGGACGGTCGATGCCCGGCGAGGATACCTCGAGATGATACCGGCTCGAAATGACATCGGCCACATCGAGCATCGGCGAAATCGCACGGCTCACCTGTTCGCAATCGTCAATCGAAAACGTGCCGTCGGGCCGCTCCGCCATCACCTGCAGCGTCGGCCCGCTCATTTTGACGCGCACCAGCCTGAAGCCCATGCCCTCAAGCGCAGGCTCGATCAGAGCCGCTACCCTCAAGGAAGGCCCGGTCTCGCGTGTCAGTCTCTTCTCTGCGGTTGCATCCATTCAGGTAACAAAAAAAGCGGGCCCCTCGCGGGACCCACCCTCATGATCCGATTGCTCGGTTATGTGAGTGAATTCGTGAAGGACATATAGGCGCTTTGAGGTTTTCGCACAAGAGCGAAGAAAGTATTGAACATAATCCTACAACGAAGCGCTAGGCATCATTGTTGCGGGACTGGCACTACGGAGGCGAGCACCGGCCTCATTCCGCGCGCGGACGGCTTTCGATGTAGCGGATGAGTTCGTCCGCCTCCGCCTCGGCGATGCCGAGATTTGGCATGCGGACGCGTTCGAATTTCTGTCCGAGCTTGAGCGCAATTGGATCTTTCCGGGCGCGCAGCCGGTTGGGAGCGGTGATGTATCTCACAATCCATGACCGCTCGCGCCGCGCCGTGAGGCCTGCGAGATCGGGGCCAACCCTGTCGCCACCGCCAACGGTATGGCAAGCGGCGCACGCTTTGATGAAAAGCCCTTGACCGGGATGCTCCTCCGCAAGCGAAGGCGCTGGCTCGGCGGACACAAGCTGCGCCTGATTGCGCAAGACGGGGTCCATGGCGCGCACCGTCATCGCCAGGATGCCGAGATCGCCCATGGCCGAAGCACGTTCCCACTCGCCGGTCGCATCGTTGCCCAGGAGCACCTCCATGCGATGCTCGGAGGGCTTGGCGCTGCGTTCGCCGAGTTTGTGGCGGATGACATCGATGTCCTTCTTTTGCCCAGTCAGAAAAGTCCATCGCAACGTGGCGCCCATGGTATCGGCATACTCGGCAAGGCGCTGAGGCGTATCGGTCTCGGGATCGACGCTGATCGCGACGAAAGAGAGTTTCTCCGCGATGTCAGGAGCCAGGAGGCTTTGCATCCGCACGAGCCGCGCGGTGACCAGGGGACACATGTCGCGGCAGGTGGTGTAGATGAAGCTCACGACCACGATCCTGCCCTTGATCACGTCGTCGTAGAACACCAGCTTCTTGCCCGACTGATCGAAGACGGCGGCGTTTGGCAGGTAGCCTTCGTTCCAGGTCGCCGCGTTGGCGGGGCTGGCCTTGATCTGCGGCAGCATGAATGCTCCCGCCAGAACTCCACACAACACCGCGGCGAACGGACGCGCCTTGCCCAAGCGCATGAACATCTCTTTCACGAACATCGCATGTCTCACGTCTTGCTCGACTTTGTCGCTTCCGGAAGAATCTCCGGCTGCTTCCACACCACGCCGTCGGGAGTGGGGATCGGAGTCATGGTCGGCACGTAATGCGGAAGGCCCTTGTAGTCCGGCGAGTTCGGTGGCGGCGTCAGCACCTGGTAGCGCAGGAGCATGGCGAAGTCCTCGTGCACCGTGTTGTGGCAATGGTTCACATAGGCGCCGCCGAATTCGCCGAAGCGCACTTGGAACTTGACCCTGCCGCTCGGCCGCAATCGCCAGACATCCTTGCGCACCAACCGCTCAGTGGCTGGGATTGCCGCCTGGCCTCTATTGATGGTGACGCCCTCCTCGAAGTGGAGATGGATCGGATGATCCCAACCGCCGCCGCCATTGACATAGGTCCAGTGTTCGACATCGCCAGGCTTTGGAACGAGCAAGGAGATGCGGTTGGCATTGAGCGAGTGGGTGCTTTCGCCGTTGACGCGGACCACCCATGGAAACGCCTGGGCATCGCCGCATTCGGGAACGCATTGCCCATCGGGGGTATCGCGCGAATCGCCGCTCCCGGAATTCCATTCGATCACGCGCTCGCGCACCGGGGCGACGATCGGAATTTGCTTGGTGAGAGTCTTGAGCCTGGTCGACCAGTCGAGATTCTCGAAATTGGCGCTTCGATCCAGGTCAACCGCGGAGTCATACGTCTTTGTTGGATCGTCGACGCTTTGCAACTGCGAAACGACTCGGAATTCGAGGATCGAACCCACCGCGGGATCGGCGCTGACGCCCCTGAGCGCGGCGGCAACAGATACCTGCCCATCTGGCTTCTTGCCGTTCGTCTGCTGCAACAGGTTCGCCAGCCGGATGCGATCGCCCGGCCAGAAGGCCGCAAAGTCGATTACCACGTCGTAGCGCTCGCCAACGCCCTGCTCGTCGAGCTGTAGCAACTTGAGGGGGCTTACGACGAAATTTCCGTCGTTGGCGATGAAGTAGAAAGGCACCCTTGTGCCGGTCGCAAACCGGGAACTGAATTGCACCGAAAAAGCAAGCTGAATGAACCGCGACATCGAGGCATTCAGCATCCGGAACCGGTAGCGCCGCGGCAGAGCCTCCATGTAGGGATAGTAAGCGCCATTGACCGTGATGATGTCGCCGAGGAAACCGTCGGTGTCGAAGATGTCGAAGTAGAGTTGGCCGCTTTGGTCGAACGCTTGATTGGCGATCGCCAGATTGACGTCGAAATCGACGTTGCCCCATTTCAGCAACGAGCCGCTGGGAAGCTGAAGATTGATGCCGTCGTTCAAGTCCTCGCGGCCACGGTCGGGGCCGCTATACATGTTGATCATGCCGAAGTTGCCCTTGTAGACATTCTCGGCCGTGAAGAAGAAGCGGTGGTCGTGGAACCACAGCGTGCCTTTCAGCTCCCGGAAGTCGCCGGGAACCTGCACGAGGCCCTCGTCGTCGTCGGGGCCGGAAGCCTTGCGCGCGTAGTTGGGGTCGCTTCTGAGCCACAGATTGGGATTGTCGGCCCGCGCCAAAGTCGTGGTCCAATGATAATCGTAGAATGTGCCGGGGAAGTGATAGGCGTTGCAAGCGCCATCGCTCTCCGCGCCATTGTGGGCGTTGTGAAAATGGGTCGAAATCTCGTTGCGGCCGAAACCGCCATTGGCGGCGCGGTCGACGGGAAGATCGTTGTAAATGCGTGTGACGATCGGCTCGCCATAGCGCATCTTGATGAGCGGCGGCACTGGATGGCCGGTGCGCGAGCCGGCCGCGTCGTGGACAAGACCGGGTGTCCGCGCGCCGAAGGTCCACATGGAATTGGCATTCTGTTCCATATGTCCGGGATGAATTCGGCTGCCCGGCCGGATCTGACCCATCGACAAAAGGTAGCCGTAATCCGGATAGTGCTGACCCCAATGCTGGTGGGCGAAGAAATCGCCGGGCGGGCGGCCTTCGCATGGCCCCCGGTGGGTCGTGGGGTTGTAGTATTCAGTGCCGGCCGAATGGATGAAGTCGTCATGCCAGGAGTGGTTCTTTGAGTTGCGCTCGTATCCGCCCCACGTGTTGCGGAACGCGCAAGGGTCGTCCTCGCCTTCCACATGCTCCATGCGATGCTTAGGCTGAAGCGCCAGCCGCGGCATTGGCTGATCGAACTTTCGCGCATTGAACAAGGGACTGCGCGGCGCGCCCGTCGGCACGCCGCTTGCCGCAAAGGCGCTTTGCGCATAGGGGCTGAGGCCGTGCTTCGCGGCAAGCAGACCTCCCGCAGTGAAGATGCCCCATTTGAAGAGATCGCGGCGGGTGATCTGGCCAGTCGACAGGGCCTTGACGATCTCGAGGCGATTGCGGCGGGCCAGTTCGGCCTCGCGCAACCGCGCGGCGGAAGCCTTCATGTTCAGGTACATGGCGCAGTCCCTTTGCTGTTGCCGAAGTGAAACGGGGGACGGCCCTGGTCAACGTCGATCGGTGAAAATTCCACGGCTGCAGCCGAAGAAATTGCGATCGGAATAGCTGGCTAGCGAAATGGCGCCGTCCCTGCCATTTGATTTCCAAAGACAAGCGCCGCCTCGGATGGCTAAACACCTTCCGGCTATTTAGTTCATCTGATGGCGCTGTCTGGAATCCAGGATCTCACGAAATCACGTGGATCACAGGAGTCATGAGATACGTCACGGCGGATGCGGCAGGACGAAACGCAATCCTGTTGAAGACGAAGAGCCTTCGAATTTTTTGCGGGCGAAGAAGCCGCGCGCCGTGTTGAGCCGACCCATATGCATACTCCACATTGGTTCAGGCCTTTCGACGGCAATTGTTGAACTACAGGTCCGCCATGGACCACCAATACAGTTTGCCCCACACGCAGATGCTACGCCGAAGCTCGCTTTTGACAATGGGCGAAAGTCTGTGGTTTTCGCGTATGTGTGCAGAAAGTTTGAGACTTTGGTCGGAACGCGACTTTCACGTCCGTTACCTAGCGTCGCCGCTGACGATAGCGGAAAATGACTACTCGGAGTGCAGATTGGTCAGATTTCCAAATCTTGTCAGCGTGACCAGATGAGCCCGGACTCCAGGCGCAGGCCAGCGCACTGTTCAACTCTCTCCCGCGCAAGAGCTGTCCTTTGCCAAATCTCTGCAACAAGCCGCCACCACGAGTTCGCCGCCGAAGGCCAGGTGTGGCCAGTTTGGGCCTGACACGCCCACAAGGCGCAAACTCCAACGCAGTACATTGCTCGCAGCGAGGTGGGCACAGTTCTGCTTCTCGACTTCCGCTCATTCCTGCCCTAACTTTCTACAAACTCGGGGCACAGGCGACATTCGTGCACGTCAGCAACGTCATCATCGTTGGCGCTGGTCTAGCGGGGCTTTCCGCCGCGCGGGCGTTGCAGAAGGCGGGCATAACCGTCCGCATCTTCGAGGCACGCGATCGGATTGGCGGGCGGGTTTGGACGGAAGACGGGATCGATCTCGGGGCGCATTGGATCCATTCCACCGACGGCAATCCCATCACCGCGCTGTGCCGCGAGTTCGGCATCGCCACGCGCTTTATCGGCGGCGACATGAGTTACACCGGGGGCTGGGATGATTTGCGCCTCTGCCGTGGTGGCGAGACCCTTTCGCCCGAACGCAAGGATGCCAGCATCAACCTCATGGACGATGTGCACGACGCCATGGATCAGCTTCGCCGCACAATCCTGCGCGTGCTGGCAGCACTCTTTTCCCTCAAGACCGTTACGACAGGCGAAACACTGTGCCATGCGGGCGACCCGGCAGATTGCGTATTTGCCATCCTGTCCGGCAGCCTCGATGTGATTTCGCCGGGCCGGACGCAACCCGTGGCACGCAAATCACGTGGCGACGTCGCAGGCGAGTTTGGCCTCTTCCTACCCCATCGGTCTGCAACACTGCGAGCTTACGAAACAACGAATGTCCTGATTCTCAGTTACACGAAGTTCCGCAAGTTCCTCATGGTGTTTCCGGAGTCCATGATGGTGCTGCTTGGCCAGGCGGTGCGGCAGCTCGATGCTACACAGAATGGTTCGAACAGTTTCTAGCGCAGAGGGAATCCAGAGATTATCTCCTTCAGTCCCGGCTCGTTCACTTTCGCCACCGCCTGTTCCAATTCGAACCACTTGCGTTTGCGTTGCCGTTTCTCCGGCCAGCTCTTCTTTTCCTTCGTCACTTCGAGCCCGAACACCGTGACGCGGCAAGGCTGAACTTCGCCGCCCGCCAGGCGCTTGTCGTACTCGTAGTGGCCAAGCGCGCGTCTGCGCACATGGCCTTCGACGCCTGCTTCCTCGAAGGCCTCGCGCCGCGCGGCAGTGTTGTCCTTGAGGCCCGGAAGAGGCCAGCCCTTTGGCGTCACCCAGCGCTTGGTTTCACGTGAGGTGACGAGCAACACCTCTACTTCGCCCTTTCTCCTGCGCCAGCACAGCGCAGCGACCTGTTTCTTCCGCCGCGCCGCCATCACATGATCCGCGAACCCGCGAGATAAAACAGCGCCGCCAGCGCCGACGTGGCCGGAATGGTGATGATCCACGCCCACACGATGCGTCCCGCCAACCCCCAGCGCACGGCGGAGGCGCGCTTGGCCGAACCTACGCCCACGATGGAGCTGGTGATCGTGTGCGTGGTCGACACCGGAATTCCAAGCGAGGTTGCGCCGAACAGCGTGATGGCGCCCGCGGTTTCAGCGCACGCACCTTGCTGGGGCGTAAGCCGCGTGATCCTGGAGCCCATGGTGTGCACGATGCGCCAGCCTCCCAACATGGTGCCAATTCCCATGACCAGGTAACACGAGAACACCACCCAGCTAGGCACAGTGAATTCGCTATAGACGCCGTTCGAGTAGAGCAGCACCGCGATGATGCCCGCGGTCTTCTGCGCGTCATTGCTGCCGTGACCGATGGAGTAGAGCGCGGAAGACACAAGCTGCAGCTTGCGGAACAGTCCATCGGCCCAAGCTGGATTGGCGCGGATGAAGAGCCAGCTCACCAGTACGATCATCAATATGCCGAGCACAAAGCCCGTGAACGGCGACAGCACGATGGCGTAGAGCGTCTTCGACAACCCCGCCCACACGATTGCCGAAAAGCCAGCCTTGGTGACGCCGGCGCCGACGATGCCGCCAACAAGCGCATGCGACGACGATGATGGGATGCCGAACCACCAGGTGATGAGGTTCCATGCGATGGCGCCCGCGAGCGCGCCGAACACAACGGCATTGTCCACGAGGTCCGGCAGGATCAGGCCCTTGCCGATGGTGTTGGCGACCTTCGCTTCGAAGCCGAAATAGTTTCCGATGTAGTATGCCGCGAAATTGAAGAAGCCGGCCCACAGCACGGCGTGAAAGGGCTTCAGGACCCGCGTCGAAACAACAGTGGCGATCGAGTTGGCGGCATCGTGCATGCCGTTGATCAGGTCGAACAGCAGCGCCACCGCGACGAGGAAGACCAGAATGAAAGTGACATGCGTCATGTCCATGAGGTGGGGCCCGCCTCAGACGTGTTCAATGACGATGCCGCTCATCACGTGAGCCACTTCCTCGAAACGGTCCGCCACCTTTTCCAGATGATCGTAGATTTCCGCCCCGACGATGAAGGCCATGGGGTCCTTCTTGCCCTTGCCCCAGTAAAGCGCCTTCAAGCCATCCTCGTTGCGCTGGTCCGATTCGTCCTCGATCTCGATCATTTGCTTGGTGAGCTGATGCAGCCGGTTGGAATTCTTGCCGACATTGCGGAGCAGCGGCATCGCCTCGGCGCTAAGCTCGGCAAGCCGCACGGATTCGCCCGCCATCTCGCGCATGTTCGACTCGAACTTGGTGACTTCGTAGAGCAGGATGACCTTGGCGGTCTTGTTCATCTGATCGACCGCATCGTCCATGGCGGTGATCAGGTTCTTGATGTCGCTGCGGTCGAAGGGCGTGATGAAGCTCTTGCGGATTGCCTGCATGACATCGTCGGTGATCCGGTCGGCGTAGTCCTCGTGACGCATCAGGGCAGCGCAGTTGGCCACCATTTCCTTGCCGCCGTTGAAAACCGCGTGTAGCGACTTCGCGGCCGCCAAGGACTTCGCCGCATGCGCTTCGAACAGGTCGAAGAACTTGTCCTCGCGCGGCATGATTTTCTTGATGAAGTCGAACATGGCGCGCGCCCCGGGACCCGATTCCCTAGGCTGGGACTAGCGCATATTCCCACATGACGGAATGATGACAATGCCACGGTTCACAGGATTCTGGAGGCGGCCTGGCGCGAGGCTATTGCACCTCGACCACTTTCGCCCCGTCTCTGATCTCTTTCAGTATCTCCGGAAGCTTTAACGCGAGCCGTTTCCAAAGGATGGCGTTGGTGACATTCCCGAGTCGGACCCAGATAACTGGCACCTTCAGTTTCTCGAGATTGGACCGGACGACAAAGTCAGCATCCTTGGTGATGAGGATGGACTTCCGCTTGGAAGCTGCCTCGGCCACGGTCTCGTCTAGGCCCCCACCCAGTCCCTGGTCATAGACATGGACGGCTTCGTAGCCGGCTTGCCTTAGGTGTTCGGCAAGTGCAGGAGGCAATTGTTCGTCGACAACGAATGACGGGGTCACGCCGCGCGCACCACGGGGTGATCCATGGCGCGCGCCGCATAGATGAGCGCGGCCTTGATGTCGTCGGCTTTGATGTAGGGAAAGTCAGCGAGAATTTCGGATTCCGTGGCGCCGTGGCCGAGCATGTCCACAATGTCGCTCACCCGCATGCGCGTACCGCGCACGCAAGGGCGCCCGCCGCAAATGCCGGGATTGGAAACGATCCGTTCCAACGGCTCGTCGGAAGCCGCGCGTACCGAAGGCAATTTCGAGACAATTTCCCCAACAAGGCGAATCCGGGAGTTTTTGTGTGGAATCTTTCCAAATCGAGCGAGCAAGGTCCGCAATTGGCCAAAAAGCTTCACACCAAGGTCAGATTCGGGCGAGATCAACTCGAACATTTTTTCCAGCCGGTCTTCAGTTGGGCCACCATTCAGACCCTTGCCGTACCGTTTCAGATACTCAAGTGGTGTCATATCCACATAGCCAATGAACTTGCTCGGGGCGAACCACCATTGACCTTCATCGTCTTGATTCGCATACCAGGCTTTGTGCATGCTCAATCTTGCCTTTAACTCGCTGTGCTTGGTGAGCTGTCGCTGATAGTTTCTTATGTTCTTGATGACTTGGTCACTATCGGTGACGAAAATGGCGTCCTTGCTCATTTGACACTTCCCATGGAACTTCAGGCGACAAAAAATAGAAGAAATAGAAGGCCGAGTCAATTTCTATTTCTTCTAAATTCCAGATGAGCCGGAACACGCCCTTCTTTCAAAGCCTTGGTTTCGTAACGCGTGCGGATCCAGTGCTCGAATGGCTCCGCGGTGTTGCGCGGCACCTCGTCAAACCCCCCATGGGCGGACACGTGCTCGCGCGTCCAATTCACATAGTCAGGGATATCGCTGGCAAAGAAGAAGCGGCCATCGCGCGCGATCAGGCGATGAAAGTGATTGAGCGTTTCCGGAGCGATCATTCGGCGTTTCTTGTGGCGCTCCTTCGGCCAGGGATCGGGATAGAGAAGATAGATACGTTCTAGCGACGCGCCCGGCAGCGCTTCCAGAAGCTCGCGCGCATCGCCGTAGTGGATGCGGATATTTCGCAATTGCCGCGCCTCGATTTCGGCCAGCAGTTTCGCGACTCCATTCTGGAAGGCTTCTGCGCCGATGAACGAGACATCGGGATGAAGAGCCGCGAGATGCGCCAAATGTTCGCCGCCGCCGAAGCCAATTTCGAGCCAACGCCTCGGCCCCAACCCCGCGAGGGGCTCCGCCAAATCGAGTGAAACCTTGGGCAGCAGCGATTGCATCAACTCCGAATGATGACGGCGCAAGGGTTTCCCCTTGCGCCGCCCGTAAAACTGATGGCGTGGCTTCGGAGCGCTCACTTCACCGCGGCTTTGAGCGCCTTCACGAGATCGGTCTTCTCCCACGAGAAGCCGCCGTCTTTCTCCGGTTTGCGGCCGAAGTGGCCATAGGCCGACGTGCGCGCATAAATCGGACGGTTGAGATCGAGATGAGTGCGGATGCCGCGGGGCGAGAGATCCATCACCTTGCGCAGCGCCTTCTCGAGTTTCGCCTCGGAAATCTTCCCGGTGCCGTGGGTGTCCACATAGATCGACAACGGCTGCGACACGCCAATGGCATAGGAAAGCTGGATGGTGCAGCGCTTGGCGAGTTTCGCTGCAACAACATTCTTGGCGAGATAACGCGCCGCATATGCCGCCGAACGATCGACCTTTGTCGGGTCCTTGCCGGAGAATGCGCCGCCGCCATGAGGAGCAGCACCACCATAAGTGTCGACGATGATCTTGCGTCCCGTGAGGCCGGCATCGCCGTCCGGGCCGCCGATGAAGAATTTGCCGGTGGGATTGACATGCCAGATCGTTTTCTTGGTGATCCAGCCTTTGGGCAGCGCCTTGCGCACATAAGGCTCCACCAGCTTGCGCACGTCGGCGGAGGTCATGCTCTCGTCGAGATGCTGGTGCGACACCACGATCTGCGTGGCCCGCACCGGCTTGCCGTTCTTGTATTCGACCGTCACCTGACTCTTGGAGTCCGGTCCGAGGCGCTTTTCGCCGGCATGGCGCGCTTCCGCCAGAAGCTGCAGAATGCGCTGCGCGTAATAGAGCGGTGCTGGCATCAGGTCCGGCGTCTCGTCGCAGGCGTAGCCGAACATGATTCCCTGATCGCCCGCGCCTTCATCCTTGTGGGCGCTGTCGTCCACGCCCTGGGCGATGTCCGCCGACTGCTCGTGGAGCACGATTTCAACCTTGGCATCGCGCCAGTGAAATCCTTTCTGCTCGTAGCCGATGTCACGGATCGCCTTGCGGGCCACTTCCTCAATCTTCTCCTTGGTGACCGATTGAGGACCCCGCACTTCACCCGCGATCAGCACCTTGTTGGTGGTGGCCAGCGTCTCGCAAGCCACCCGCACCCGCCACGGGTCCATCTTCTCCGCCAGAGCCTCGCGATAGAAGAGATCGACCACCTCATCCGAAATGCGATCGCAGACTTTGTCGGGATGGCCTTCCGACACGGACTCGCTGGTGAACAAGTAATTCTTGCGCGACATGCTTTGAGATACCCCGACAATGGACAAGCGCCGCGTCAAAACTTCCCCGTCCCATCGCGCGGCAAACGATTGGCGTGGGG
>JBJXGL010000085.1:0-10887 GCA_046160365.1 Aestuariivirga sp.
GCCGGCATTGACAATCACTCGATGGGCACCGTCTTCGAAGAATTGGTGCGCAAGTTCAACGAAGACAACAACGAGGAGGCCGGCGAGCACTGGACGCCGCGCGATGCCGTGCGGCTGATGGCGAACCTGGTGTTTCTGCCTATTGAAAACCAGATCAAGTCCGGCACATACCTGCTTTACGACTGCGCTTGCGGCACCGGTGGCATGCTTACTGTCGGTGAGGAGACGCTCACCGCGATCGGCGCGAAGCGCGGTCAGCAGGTGAGGGCTTTGCTCTACGGCCAGGAAATCAATCCCGAAACCTACGCCGTCTGCAAGGCCGACATGCTGCTGAAGGGCGAAGGCGAGAGCGCCGATCACATTGTCGGCGGCGCGGAATGGTCCACGCTCTCGCATGACGCATTCCCGGCCCAAGAGTTTGACTTCATGCTCGCTAACCCACCCTATGGCAAGAGCTGGACGAAGGACTTGGAGGCCATGGGAGGCAAGGATGGCATGCGCGATCCGCGCTTCAAGGTGATGCATCAGGGTAATGAGCTTTCGCTCGTTACCCGGTCGAGCGACGGCCAGATGCTTTTCCTCGCCAACATGGCCTCGAAGATGAATGGCAAGTCGGCGCTCGGCAGCCGCATCGCAGAGGTGCATAACGGCTCGTCGCTTTTCACCGGCGACGCCGGCCAAGGCGAGAGCAACATTCGCCGCTGGCTGATCGAGAATGATTGGCTGGAGGCCATCGTCGCGCTGCCGCTCAACCTTTTCTACAACACTGGTATCGCCACCTACATTTGGGTGCTGTCCAACAAGAAGCCGGCGCACCGCAAAGGCCAGATTCAGCTTATCGATGCAACGCAGTGGTTCAAGCCGCTGCGCAAAAATCTTGGCAAAAAGAATTGCGAACTTTCGCCCGAGGACATCGATCGCATCAGCCGCACTTTCCTCGACTTCAAGGAAACCCCCGAATCGAAGATCTTCCCCAATGAGGCATTCGGCTACTGGAAAGTCACGGTCGAACGGCCGCTACGCCTCCATAGCCGGCTCACTCTTAAGGCGATCGAGTCCCTACGCTTTGCTTCCGGCGACGAAGAAATTCGAGCAGAGCTCTACGAGGCGTTCGGCGACGAACTGTTCGCCAGCTTTGGTAATGTTGCCGCAGCGCTGGAAAAGCGACTCGCCGAATGGGGCATCGACGGCGAAGCGGTGGACGAAAGCGGCGATAGCGCCAAGAGTGCGCCGTCCGAGAAGAAGAAAAAGAAGCTGCTCGACGCCAGGACCTGGGAGCGCGACGGCCGCTTGGTCGACGTCGCCACAAAGCTGCGTGCGGTACTTGGTGACTTGCTCTTCGAGGACTACAACCTCTTCTGCGACCGCGTGGATACCGCGCTCAAGCGGGCCGACATCAAGCTCGCCGCCGCCGACTTGAAGCTGATTCTCAAGGCCGTGAGCTGGCGTGTCGAATCAGCGCCTCCTGTCCTCGCCAAAGTGCACAAGCCCGGAAAGATCAAGCCTGATCCGCTGCGTGGTTTTTACGAGATCCAAGTAGGCGGTAAGCCGGCCATCGTCGAATACGAGCCCGACTCCGATCTGCGCGACACCGAGCAGGTGCCGCTCTTGGAAGACGGCGGCATCGAGGCCTTCATCCGCCGCGAAGTGCTGCCCTACACGCCCGACGCCTGGATCAAGGAAGACGCTACCAAGATCGGCTACGAGGTCAGCTTCACGCGGCACTTCTACAAGCCGCAGCCGCTGCGCACGCTGGAGGAGATCAGCGCCGACATCCTCGCCATCGAGAAAGAGGCCGAGGGGCTCCTGGATGGGCTGCTCAAGGTGGTCGCCAAGCCATGAGGAAGACAGCCGACCCGTCACGCAAAAAGCCCAGGCATTCTGCGCTACAGCCAGAGGAGCGCAGCAGCCTGGCCGCGGCGACGCAGACGCGCGCAGTCGTCGATGCGGCCGGGCTCCTCTCGGACTTGCGCGGCCTTATCGAGTCCGCACGGCAGCGAATTGCCGCGGTCGCCTATTCCACCCAGACTTTGCTCTGTTGGCATGTGGGACGGCGTCTCTTGCGTGAGAATCTCCAAGGCGGTAGGGCCGCGTATGGAAAACAAATTCTCGTGACCGTGTCACGAGAATTGGCGGCGGAGTATGGGCGCGGCTTTAGCTATGCCGAAATTGCCCGCATGATCCAGTTTTCGCAGTTGTTCCCCGATGAGGCGATTGTCGTGACGCTGTCACAACAATTGAGCTGGTCCCATTTTCATGCACTGCTGCCGATCAAGGATCCGCTCGCCCGCGATTTCTACGCCGAGATGTGCCGAATCGAGCGCTGGGATGTGCGCACGCTCCGGCAGAAGATCGGCGGCATGCTGTACCAGCGCACCGCCTTGTCGAAGAAGCCGCAGACTGTCATCTCGGCAGAGATTGGCAAACTTCGCGACGGGCAGATGAGCCCCGACACCGTGTTCCGCGATCCGTACCTGCTCGACCTGCTGGGGCTCAAGGGGGCCTACAGCGAACGCGACCTCGAGAGCGCCATCCTGCGCGAGATCGAGAGCGTGCTGCTGGAACTGGGCACGGGCTTCGCCTTCGTCGCGCGCCAGAAGCGAATGAGCGTTGGCAAAGACGATTTTCATCTCGACCTGCTCTTCTTCCACCGCCACCTCCGCAGACTGATTGCCGTCGAATTGAAACTGGAATCGTTCCAGCCCGCGCATGTGGGTCAAATGGAGCTTTACCTGCGTTGGTTGGACAAACACGAACGTGCGCCCGGAGAAGAATCCCCGATCGGACTCATCCTGTGCGCCTCCGCTGATGCCGAGCAGGTGGAACTGCTTCAACTCGATGCCAAATCCATTCGCGTGAGCGAGTACCTTACGGAACTGCCGCCGCTGCCACTGCTGCGCGAGCGGCTGCACCGGGCGATCGAACATGCGCGGGAGCAGGCGGCCAGACGGCTCCCGGGCTCAGGGAAACAGCCGTGAGCGACGACGCCATGCAAGCGATCTACACCCTCGTGGGCACTATGCGCGATCTTCAGCGGCGGGCTGCGCAGCAATACCAGCCGGTGGTGGATGACATCCTGCGCAACGGCAGCCGCGATACCCGGTACATCGAGCGCACGTTGGATGGCCTGCTCGATTTCTGCGGCCATGAACCCGTGCTGCAACTGTTCAAGAAACTCTGTCGCTACTACTGGGACATCGACCCGGCTGCGACAGTTGACTACGTCAACGCATACCGCGAATACTGGGATGGCGATGAGCAGGCGGGGCAGTCGTGATCACCGCTGAATTGAATTCCTCTCGCCGCAAATGTAGGCCGGATCCGCTGCGCACGCGGGAGGAAATCAGCGCCGACATCCTGGCCATTGAAAAGGAAGCCGAGGGACTGTTGGATGGCCTGCTGAAGATGGGAGGCGAAACGGTATGAAGACTCTGACACTCAAGCTCGAAAACTGCTATGGCATCAGGAAGCTGGATGAGAAGCTCGACTTTTCGAACGCGAAGGCGATCGCCATCTACGCGCCGAATGGTTCCATGAAGACTTCGCTGGCTCAGACATTCCAAGACATCGCTGCCGGTACTGACTCAAAGGACCGCATTTTTCCGGCCCGCGTCTGCACGCGGGTAGTCAGAGATGACAAAGGCGCCGATCTGCCGAAGGACAGTGTGCTGGTGGTGCGGCCCTATGAAGAAACGATGGGGCACTCAGCAAAGACTTCGACCCTTCTGGTTAACCCGGCGTTGCGGAAGGAGTACGAAACCCTGCATGCGGAGATTGATGCCGCGAAGGATGCGTTTCTCAAGGCACTAAAGGAGCAGTCGGGCTCAAAGCGCGACCTGGAGAAGGAAATCTCGCTGGCTTTCACCGCGACAGACGACAAGTTTTACATCGCGCTGAACCGGATCAAGGATGAGGTTGCCAGTCGTCCAGATGCTCCACTCAAGGATGTTCCATACGACCTGATCTTCGATGAGAAGGTACAGGGCTTTCTGGACACCAAGGACTTCAAGACGGCAATCGATGCCTTCATCAAAAAGTACAACGAACTGCTGGCAGTCTCGACATACTTCAAGAAGGGCGTCTTCAACTACTACAACGCAGCGCAAATTGCAAAGCAGCTAGCAGATAACGGATTCTTTGCGGCCAAGCACTCCGTAAACCTCAACGCCAGCGAGAAGAAGGAAATCACGACCCAGAAGCAGCTGGAGGACCTGATCGCCAGCGAGAAGGAAGCGATATCGAGTGACAAGGACCTGCGCAAGAAATTCGCCGAGATCGAGAAGCTGATACAGAAGAATGTGACCGTGCGCGAATTTGAAGCCTATCTTCTTAACCACGAGGAGCTGCTGACCAAATTTGCCAACATGGCCGACTTCAGGCAGGAGGTCTGGAAGGCATACATCGACACCAAGTTCGATCCGTACAAAGTACTGCTCGACAAATATCAAACGGCCGAAACGCGCCGCAAGGAGATTCAGGAGCAGGCAAACAAGGAGCGAACCCAGTGGGAGGAGGTCATCGACATCTTCAACAGCCGCTTCGTCGTGCCCTTCAAGTTGCAGGCAGCCAACAAAGTGGACGTGATCCTGGGTCAGCAGGAAATGCTCAGTTTGGGTTTCATCTTCAGCGACGGAGCCGACCAGGCCTCCGTTGATCGCGCGGCGCTGCTTCAGGTCCTCAGCACCGGCGAGAAAAAGGCGCTGTATGTACTGAATATTCTGTTCGAAATCGAGGTCCGCAAGAAGGCTGCGCTGGACACTCTCATCGTCGTGGATGACATCGCCGATTCCTTCGACTACAAGAACAAGTACGCCATCATCCAATATTTGATGGACATTTCGGAGAGTCCACACTTCCGGCAGATCATACTGACGCATAACTTCGACTTTTATCGGACGGTCGAGAGCCGCTTCGTTGGCTACAACAACTGCCTGATGGCATCCAAGACTGGGACGGGTGTGGCGCTGGAGAAGGCGGCCGGAATCAAGAACGTCTTCATCAATGACTGGAAGGGGGCGTTCTATGCGGACCCGAAGAAGAAGATTGCATCAATCTCCTTCATTCGGAACTTGATCGAGTACACCCGCGGCGATGCTGATCCGGACTTCGTTAAGCTTACTTCGCTGCTGCACTGGAAGGCCGACTCGCAGCAGATTACCGTGTCGCATCTGGACGCCATTTACAACAGCCTATTCTCCGCAACCGGCAGTTCGCCCGATGGGCAGAGGCCTGTCGTTGATCTAATCTCCGACGAAGCAGCCAAGTGCCTGACGGCTCCTGACGGGATCAACTTCTCGAACAAAGTGGTCCTCGCTATCGCCACACGCCTCACTGGCGAGCAGTTCATGTTGAAGAAGATCAACGACCCAGCGTTCGTTATAGCGATCAAATCGAACCAGACGCCGCAGCTGCTGAAGAAATTTCAGGAGATTTATCCAACTGATTTGGCATCCTTGGGTGTCCTTCAGCGGGTGGTGCTGATGACGCCCGAGAATATTCACCTGAACTCGTTCATGTACGAGCCGATCCTGGACATGTCGGACAGCCATCTCAGGAATCTCTACAAGGCAGTGATTGCGTTGGCGTAGACATATGCAATCGATCAATCCTTTTCTGTCCGAGACGCCGGAGTAGTCAATCGATGTCAAATGATGAACTGCTCTCCGTCACGCCCCTCTTGCCTCCGTGCGATGGACGCCGGGTCGGCGACCGAATCCGGGCATGATCGGCAATCTCAAACCGTATGCCGAATACAAGGTAGCGGGTCTGCCGTGGCTCGAACGCATACCTAGCAGTTGGCGAGTTGCTCGCAACGGCAGTCTTTTTGCACAACGAAACGAAACTGGCCGTGAGGAGCTTCCGATTTTGGAGGTCTCACTCAAGACTGGCGTGCGCGTCCGGGATTTTGAGAATTCCGCTCGCAAGCAAATCATGTCTGATGCAAGCAAGTACAAGCGGGCCGCGAAAGGCGACCTCGCGTACAACATGATGCGGATGTGGCAGGGCGCGGTGGGAGTCGCGCCCGTGGACGGCTTGGTCAGCCCAGCTTACGTGGTCGCGCGACCACACGTAGATGTGGACCCACAGTTTTTTATTGCGCTATTTCGAACGGACAACTACTTATCCGAGATCGACAACTTCTCACACGGGATCGTTAAGGACCGCAATCGCCTCTACTGGGACCAGTTCAAGCAGATCTGTTCTCCGTGCCCGCCGCCCGCCGAGCAGGCAGCGATCGTGCGGTTTCTGCACTGGGCGAACGGGCGGCTGGAGCGGGCGATCCGGGCGAAGCGGAAGGTGATCGCGCTGCTCAATGAGCAGAAGCAGGCCATCATCCACCGCGCCGTCACCCGCGGCCTCGACCCCTCCGTTCCCCTCAAACCCTCCGGCATCCCCTGGCTCGGCGACATTCCGCAGCATTGGACACTGAAGAGGTTCAAGTTGCTCGCCAGGATCAACAGTGGCCAAGTTGACCCGAAGAAGGCCGAATACCGCGATCTCGTGTTGATTGCACCGAATCACATTCAGAGTGGGAGCGGACGATTGCTCAATGAGGAAAGCGCTGAGAAGCAAGGAGCGGACAGCGGGAAGTACCTGGTGAGGAGAGGGCAAGTGATCTACAGCAAGATTCGACCAAACCTCCGCAAAGCGACCATCGCTCCGTGCAACTGTTTGTGCAGTGCGGATATGTATCCCATCGACCCAACGACCGGAGAGCTATCGACCGAGTATCTCTTGCTGCTTTTGCTTTCCCAGCCGTTCACCAAGTTTGCGGTCGACACTTCGATGCGTGTCGCAATGCCGAAAGTGAATCGTGAGGCGCTCGCTAATTGCTTGATGTGGTATCCCGGCGCGAACGAGCAATCTCTGGTTCTTCAGTTCATAGCTCGCGAAGTTGCACCAATTGACACCGCCATTTCCCGCCTCGAACGCGAAATCGAACTCCTCCGCGAATACCGCACCCGCCTCGTCGCCGACGTGGTGACTGGCAAGCTCGATGTGCGAGCAGTGGCGGCGCGGCTGCCGGATGAGGCCGAGCCCACTGCGGACGAAACGACGTCAGCAGACGACGAAGACTCCGACGATGTGTCCGAAGCCGAGGATGCCGCCGCGTGAAGGCCTCGTCAACTTCGTCGGCCCGGCACGAGGCCGAAGCGGCAACAATCGTTTCCAATACAGGTACGCTTGTTCCCACGAAGGGAACGAAATCCGCCGAACATTTTGTTGCATCTGCTCCAACGGAGGGACGATCCCGAAACCGATGAGGATTGAACGATGCCTGAAGCGCTCAACCAGCCCCTGATTCGATATTTACAGCCGCGGAGCTTCCTCTCGTTCGGGCCTGATTTCCCTGGCCTCGAGCTCAGGGACTTGAACGTTCTTGTTGGAGCGAACGGGAGCGGCAAGTCGAATCTGCTTGAGGCCATTAACCTGCTGCGTGCCGCGCCCAAGGAATGGCGCGAGGTGACGCGCAAGGGCGGGGGCGTGGCCGAGTGGATTTGGAAAGGCGAGAAGAAGAATGGCAAGGCTCGCATTGAAGCTTTGATCGCCAATCCGAGCGGTCAACAGGCTTTGCGACATGCGATGGCATTCCATGCGGTGGCGCAGACGTTTGCCCTGGATGATGAACGGGTGGAGTACGAGCATCCGTCTCCCGGCAAGGCGCAGCCGGACCCCTTTTACAGGTATCAAAATGGCAGTCCCATTCTGCGTAAGGAAGGTAAGGGCCAAAGAATACTGGCCCCAGGCATCATCGAGTCCGACCGCTCCATCCTCGCTCAGCGACGTGATCCAGAGACTTACCCGGAATTGGCCTGGCTGGCGCAGAGCTACGAAGGTATTCGTATCTATCGGGAATGGGCCTTCGGTCGCGGCGCCGTATTTCGCGAACCGCAAAGGGCGGATATGCGCAACGATGTGCTGGAGGAGGATTTCTCCAATCTTGGGCTGTTCCTCAATCGGCTGAAGACGCGCTTCCCGGCCGCAAAGAAGGCGATCATTACCGGCCTGAAGGACCTCTACGACGGAATTCAGGACTTCGATGTCTTTGTCGAGGGCGGCACGGTACAAGTTTTCGTCACCGAAGGGGATTTCTCAATTCCAGCGACTCGCCTATCCGACGGAACGCTTCGCTACCTTTGTCTGTTGGCGATCTTGTGCGATCCCGATCCGCCAAAGTTGATCTGCATCGAGCAACCCGAACTGGGGCTGCATCCAGACATCTTGCCCAAGGTGGCCGACCTTCTGAGAAGCGCTTCGGAGCGGACGCA
This sequence comes from Aestuariivirga sp., assembly GCA_046160365.1. GTDB lineage: Bacteria > Pseudomonadota > Alphaproteobacteria > Rhizobiales > Aestuariivirgaceae > Aestuariivirga. The sequence continues at coordinate 8,271 of JBJXGL010000085.1, forward strand.
GCTCATTGTCACTACCCACTCGGACATTTTGGTCGATGCGATGACCGTAACGCCAGAGGCAGTTGTGGTGTGCACCAAGGATCAGGGGCAGACTCGAATGGAGCGCTTGAAAGCGGTGGATCTCGGCGACTGGCTGAAAAATTACCGCCTGGGGCAGCTTTGGACCAAAGGCGAAATCGGCGGGACCCGCTGGTGAGCGCGCATCTCTGCATTGAGGGCGCGGAATCCAAGGACGATCAGATCCGCTGCCACGCGGGCTTTCGCCGATTGTTGGAGGAGGCCGGATTCACGGGCCGCCTGCCCCGCCTGAGCGCATGCGGCGGTCGCAACTTGGCGTTCGACGATTTCAAGACGGCCCACGCGAATGCCAAGGCGGGGCATTTTGTGGCGATGCTGATCGACAGCGAAGACCCTGTTGCCGATGTCGAAAAGACATGGCAGCACCTCAAGGTTCGCGACAACTGGGACAAGCCCGCACTGGCAGACGACGAACAGGTGCTCTTCATGACCACCTGCATGGAGACGTGGATCGTGGCAGAGAAGCTTTGAACCATGGTGGCCGACACCACCGAGAAGGGCCTCGAAACGCTGATCATGCGGCACATGACCGGCATCGACGGCCTTGCCGTGGCGCCGAACACCGTCCACGAACGACCGCCACCCATCGAATGCACGGGTTACCTTGCTGGTGCCACCACTGATTACGACCGTGCCCATGCGCTCGATGTGCCAATGCTTTTCGCTTTTCTGCACACCACTCAGCCCGTTACGTTCAAGAAGCTTGGTTTTGCCACTCGCAACCCCACCAACGACATCAAGCGCCGGCAGTTCCTAGCTCGCCTATCGTCGGAGGTTGGCAAACGCGGTGTCATCGACGTACTGCGCAAGGGCGTGGCGCACGGCCCGCTGCACTTCGATCTGTTCTATGGCACGCCGTCTCCGGGCAATGCCAAGGCGGAAATGTTGCATGCGCTCAACCTCTTCTCCATCACGCGCCAACTCGCCTACAGCATGGATGAGACGCGACGCGCACTCGATCTGTGCCTGTTCATTAACGGCCTGCCCATCGCCACCTTCGAACTGAAGAATAGCCTGACCAAGCAGACGGTGAAAGATGCAGTCGAGCAGTACATGCGTGACCGCGACCCGCGCGAGCGACTGTTCGAGTTCGGCCGCTGCGTGGTGCACTTCGCCGTAGACGACGCCGAGGTGCGCATGTGCGCCGAACTGCGCGGCAAGGGGTCGTGGTTTCTTCCCTTTAACAAGGGCTTCGGGGATGGTGCCGGCAACCCGCCGAACCCGCACGGGTTGAAAACTGATTACCTGTGGAAAGAGGTTCTTACGCCGGCGGGGCTTACGAACATTCTGGAAAACTACGCGCAGATCGTCGAGGAGAAAGACCCGCGCACCGGCAGGAAAAAGCGCCGTCAGGTGTGGCCGCGCTACCACCAGCTCAGTCTCGTGTGGCAAGCGCTGGCCAATGTGGCTGAACACGGCGTGGGCGAGCGCTATCTCGTTCAACATTCGGCAGGCAGCGGCAAATCGAACTCCATAGCATGGCTCTCACACCAGCTCATCAGCGTGAAGCGTGATGGCAAGGAGGTGTTTGACTCAGTGATCGTGGTGACCGACCGGCGCATCTTGGACGACCAGATTCAGGCGACCATCAAGCAGTTCATGCAGGTGGGTGCGACGGTGGGCCACGCCAAGCGCTCCGGCGATTTGCGCACGTTCATCGAGCAAGGCAAGAAGATCATCGTTTCGACGGTGCAGAAATTTCCCTTCATTCTCGACGAGATCGCGAGTGCAGGCGGCAAGACCTTCGCTATCGTCATCGACGAGGCACATTCGAGCCAAGGTGGCAAAACTTCCGCCGCGATGAGCCAGGCCTTGAGCGACACGGTGACGGACGATGAAGGGCCGGACCCGGAAGACACGGTGAATGCCGCGTTGGAAAAACGCATGGCAGCGCGCAAGATGCTCACTAACGCCAGCTATTTCGCCTTCACCGCCACGCCGAAGAACAAGACATTGGAAATGTTCGGCGAGCCGCTGCCGCCTGACGCCGAAGGCAAAGTGAAGCATCGGCCGTTTCACAGCTACACCATGAAGCAGGCGATCGAGGAGCGCTTTATCCTCGATGTCCTCAAGAGCTACACGCCGGTCGATAGTTACTACAAGCTAGTCAAGAAGACCGAGGACGACCCGGAGTTCGACACCAAGAAAGCGAAGAAGAAGCTGCGCCGCTACGTGGAGAGCCACGACCATGCGATCCGGCTCAAGGCCGAGATCATGGTGGATCATTTTCACGATCAGGTGATCGCAGCCGGAAAGGTAGGCGGACAGGCGCGAGCGATGGTAGTCACGAGCGGCATTGAGCGGGCCATCCAGTACTTCCACGCGTTCAAGGCGTACCTCGCGGAGCGCAAAAGCCCCTACCAGGCGATCGTTGCCTTCTCGGGCGAGCACGATTACGGCGGCGCGAAGATGAGCGAGACATCGCTTAATGGGTTTTCAAGCAATGAAATCGCTGCGAAGATTCAAATCGACCCGTATCGCTTTCTGATTTGCGCCGATAAATTCCAGACCGGCTATGACGAGCCGCTCCTGCATACGA
>JBJXGL010000086.1:0-3515 GCA_046160365.1 Aestuariivirga sp.
GGCAGATCGACGAACGTGTAGCGTTCGCCCAGGCGAAAAAAATTAATGACTTGCGTGCGCCCTGGGGTGGCGCTGACTCGAGCCAAGCCCTTCTCATCGACGAGCGCGTTCAGCAGTCTCGATTTGCCTACGTTACTACGCCCCAGGAAGGCAAACTCAGGCAACTCCTCGGGAGGAAATTGCCCCGGCTTCACTGCACTCATTATAAAGCGTGCGGCAAGTTTTTGCATGGTCGCCGCTTACCGCACCAAAATCTGGTTCACCCTTTAGTGCGTCAGTTTCTCTTCGGACGGCGGCGGAGTGTCCACCGCGCCAGCCACCGGCGTGGCAGGAATCGGCAGCACTTCCAAGGGCCGCTCCAGCGCCAATTTCAACACTTCGTCCATCGATTCTACGAAGTGCAGCTTCATTTCCTTCCGGATCATCTCGGGAATATCCGGCAGATCTTTCTCGTTATCCTTGGGCAGGATAGCCTCGAAGATGCCATGACGATGCGCCGCCAGCAGCTTCTCCTTCATGCCGCCGATCGGCAGCACCTTACCGCGGAGCGTGATTTCGCCGGTCATGGCGAGATCGCCGCGCACCGGAATGCCGGTCAGCGAACTCAGGATGCTGGTAGCGATGGTGATGCCGGCCGACGGGCCATCCTTGGGAATCGCGCCTTCGGGCACGTGCAAGTGGATATCGAGAGAGCGATAGAAATCGCGAGCCAGCCCGAGCGAATGCGCGCGTGAGCGAATGTAGCTCATGGCGGCCTGCGCCGACTCCTGCATGACATCACCCAGCTTGCCGGTGGTGGTCAGCTTGCCGCGGCCTTCCATGATCGTGGCTTCGGTCGTGAGAATCTGGCCGCCTACTTCGGTCCAAGCCAAGCCTGTGGTTGCGCCAATTTCGTTCTTCTTGGAAGTCTGCAGATCGCGGAACTTGAGCGGCCCGAGCAACTCCTGCACCTTGGCGGCATTGACCACGGCCTTGCCGACCTTTTTGCCGTTGGCGCCGACAATCTTGCGCGCCACTTTCCGGCATACATTGCCAACCTCGCGCTCCAGGTTGCGGACGCCCGCTTCGCGCGTGTAGCTCTGAATGAGCGTCTGGAGGCCTTCGTCGGCGAACTCGATGTCCTTGCCGGCCAGGCCCGTCGCCTCAATCTGCTTCTTCACGAGGAAACGTTTGCAGATCTCGAATTTCTCAAGCTCGGTATAGCCGGAGAGCCGGATCACTTCCATGCGATCCTGCAGCGCCGCCGGAATGGTGTGGAGCACGTTGGCGGTGGCGATGAAGAACACCTGGCTCAAGTCATACTCAACGTCCAGGTAGTGATCGATGAACATGTAGTTCTGCTCAGGATCGAGCACTTCCAGCAGCGCCGACGACGGGTCACCGCGGAAATCCATCGACATCTTGTCGATCTCGTCGAGCATGAAGACCGGATTGCGGGTACCCGCCTTCTTCATGTATTGAATGATCTGGCCGGGCAGCGCGCCGATATAGGTGCGGCGGTGGCCGCGAATCTCAGCCTCGTCCCGCACGCCGCCGAGCGACATACGCACGAACTTGCGGCCGGTGGCCTTGGCGATCGACATCCCCAGCGAGGTCTTGCCCACGCCGGGAGGCCCGACAAAGCACAGGATGGAGCCCTTGGGGTTCTTCACCAGCCGGCGCACGGCCAGGAATTCCAGGATGCGTTCCTTGATCTTCTCCAGGCCGTAGTGATCCTGTTCCAGAACCTCTTCGGCGTGCTTGAGCTCACGGATTTCCTTGCTCTTCTTTTTCCACGGCACGGCCAGCAGCCAGTCCAGATAATTGCGCGAGACGGTGGACTCGGCCGACATGGGCGGCATCTGCTCAAGCCGCTTGAGCTCGGTGAGCGCCTTTTCCTTGGCCTCGTTGGGCATGCCGGCGGCGTCGATCTTCTTCTTCAGCTCGTCGAACTCGCTCTTCTCGCCGCGGCCGAGTTCCTTCTGGATGGCCTTGATCTTCTCGTTGAGGTAATACTCTTTCTGAGCCCGCTCCATCTGGCGCTTGACGCGGCCCTGAATGGTGCGGTCCATGTTGAGCTTTTCGATCTCGATGTCGAGCATCTCGGCGACGCGAGTGAGGCGATCGACGGGATCGAAAATCTCGAGCAGTTCCTGTTTCTCTTCGATCGTGAGCTGGAGGTTGGCGCCGACGGTGTCGGCCAGCTTGGACGGATCGTCCACGCGCGTGGCCGCCACCATCGTCTCGTAGTTCAGATTCTGGCTGAGCTTGACGTACTGCTCAAACAACGTGGTGACGCGGCCGGTCAACGCTTCCAGTTGCGGACCGGCGTCCACTTTGTAGTGCGAGGTCCGCACGACGGCGCGGAAGAAACCTTCGTCGTCGGCAATGGAAACCACCTTGCCACGCTCGATGCCTTCCACCAGCACCTTGATATTGCCATCCGGCAGCTTGAGGCTCTGCACAATGTTGGCGACCGTGCCCACCTGAAAGATTTCGTCGGGGCTCGGATCGTCCACCGAAGCGTCATGCTGCGTGGCGAGGAAAATCTTCTTGTCGCCGGCGAGCGCCTCTTCAAGGGCGCGTACGCTGGCTTCGCGGCCCACCACGAACGGCGTCATCATGTGCGGGAAGATGACGACGTCGCGGATCGGCATCATGGGCAGGCGACGGGTTTCGGCTTTGTTTGAAGTAAGCATTCGGATGTCCTCTCACCGTGACGACCGGGCTTTGACACCCTGCGCGCGCCACGCTCCTACCTAAAGCATACTGGATCAGGCTTGACTAAGCGCAACTACTCTTTTGTGGGGTTGCTATCCCGGGCAGACTAGCCTGCCTTCTCAAGGATGGCCAGACTGATTTTCTGCGTGAGCACCATCTCCTTGGTGACCACGAATTCTCTCACCTTCTTATAAGACGGGAGATAGTACATCAAATCGAGCATCAGATCCTCGAGAATCATACGTAGGCCGCGAGCCCCGAGCTTGCGCTCCATGGCCAGCTGGGCAATGGCTTCGAAAGCCTCGTCAGTGAAACGGAGCCGCACGTTTTCAAATTCGAAGAGCTTCTGATACTGCTTGCTAATGGCGTTCTTCGGCTTGGTCAGGATTTGCACCAGCGCATCCTTATCCAGCTCATCGAGAACACCGACAACGGCGAGGCGGCCGATAAACTCCGGAATGAATCCGAACTTGATCAGATCGATCGGCTGCAACTGATTCAGCAGCCCGCTATCGCGCTTTTGCGCGGCCTTTTTCTGGTCTTCCTCATTCTTCTGGAATCCCATGGAGGTCTTGCCGACGCGGCGTGAAATCACCTTCTCCATGCCGACGAAGGCGCCGCCGCAGATAAACAGGATGTTGGTGGTGTCCACCGGCGTGAATTCCTGATGCGGGTGCTTGCGGCCACCCTGCGGAGGCACATTGGCAATGGTACCTTCCAGGATTTTCAGCAGGGCTTGTTGCACGCCCTCGCCGGAGACATCGCGAGTGATCGACGGATTCTCATCTTTACGGGCGATCTTGTCGATCTCGTCT
>JBJXGL010000087.1:0-13929 GCA_046160365.1 Aestuariivirga sp.
AACGCAAAGAGCTACAAAAACATCGAAGATGCCCGCCGCAATATCGGCCGCTTCATCGATGACGTCTACAACGCAGACCGCCTGCATTCGGCCTTGGGCTACATGACCCCCATTGAGTTCGAAGCCACGCAGGCGCAAGCACACGCAATCTGATCACCCATGAAACCCATCGCCCATGTCCCTGAAATTATCGTGTCTCAACAGAGGGGGTCAGTCCAGTCACCAAACTCCTGTCACCGTAACTCTTGTCACCGTAACTCTAGGTCCTTCGTGTAGAACCTGCAATCGGTCAAAGGGCTCCCGAACCCTTGACGAATGGTATCATTGAGCATGGAAATCGCCGCATATGTTTGCTCCCATGTCTTTGAGAACAGTAAACCTGTGTTGCTGGTTTCCCGTGCTGGAGGTGATTGGCAGTGCCTTTGTGGGGGCGATCATGCGGCTGATGAAGTCCCGAATGTAGTTGGTTTGAACCATTTGCTGGATCGAGACCCGTCGCTTCGGGAGCTTGAAGACCTGCCCGTGGATTGGGAGGCCGAAAGAGCGACCACTGAGCACAAATGGATAAAAACACCTCTCAAACCCGATCAATGACGACGTTGCCAGCCTGACTTTTTTCTTTCCAAACTTGCTTCACGGAGGCAGTTTTTTACCCTTGCGGACTGCAAATACTGCTCGCTCGGCCCTCAAATTTTGCCCTTTCTCTGCAAGTTTTTTGCCTTCGCTTCTTGTCAGCAATGTGCACGTCCGGGAAGTTCCGTGCACTGATGATCGTGAGGGGAGGTACAGCAAGATAAAAGCAATGGCGTCAGGTTGGGGGCAAGTGTTTGAAGTGATTGGATCGGATTGACGTCAACGCGTCATGGCGTGGCGACCACGGCGCGCATCATCCGATGCGCGCCATTTCCTCTCGATCCGCCAGAGAAGGTTCGACCGCATCACGCCATGGTTCGTGCGAGCCAGCGGAAGCCTTGTATCCTCCTTCGCCAGTGGCGTGATGAACGACGAAGCTGCTGTGCGCAATGCCATCGCCTCGCTATGGTCAAACGGACAGACCGAAGGCCAGACTACCAAGCTCAAGCTGGTCAAGCGCCAAATGTACGGCCGCGCCAAGATCGATCTTCTGCAAGTAAGGCTCATCAATGCTGCATGATGTCATCGACGGCAAATGTGAGTCAGAGCCCCACTTCAGCACTTATTCACAGTGGTTGGACAACGGCAATGAGGCGGCTAACATCCGCCCGCAACCGCAACGAATTCGAGTTGGAGGCCAGACCGTCATGATCGCAACCGACCTCAAGAGCAAGCTTGTTCTCATCACGGGAGCCAGTTCAGGTATTGGTGCGGCAACCGCGAAGGCGTTCGCTGCCGAAGGTGCCCGAGTTGCGGTCCACTACAATGCCGGCGCCGAAGCGGCGCAAGAGGTGCAGAAAGCGATAGCTGGGAAAGGCGGCAGCTGCGTGCTGGTCCAAGGCGACTTGACCAGGGAAGGCGAGCCCGCCCGCATCGTCGCAGAAGCCGGACGGCTGCTCGGCGGCCTTGATGTCCTCATCAACAACGCTGGTTCCCTGGTTCGCCGCGAACCCTTCGCCACGGTCGATGACCGCCTCATCAAGAATGTCTTCGAACTCAATGTGCATGCGGTGATCGCCGCGGTGCAGGCCGCCGTTCCGCTCATGGAAGCACGCGGCGGCGGGGCCATCATCAATGTCGGTTCGATCGCAGGCATCGACGGCGGCGGGCCGGGATCGATGATGTATGCATCGTCCAAGGCCTTCATCCATAACCTGACCCGCCATTTGGCGCGCGACCTCGCTGTCAAGAACATCAGAGTCAACGCAGTGTCCCCGGGCGTCATCAACACGCCGTTTCATCGGGCGACGCCGCCGGAAAGGATGGAGGCGATGCGCAAGGCGGTTTATCTTGGCCGCATCGGCGAACCGGAAGACTGCACCGGCGCCTTCCTGTTTCTCGCCTCTGAACAGATGAGCGGTTACATCACGGGGATGAATATTCATGTGAATGGCGGGCAATATATGCCTTAACTCAAGTCGTGGGTGCGACACGTGCAGCAAGAGTCCATACCCCTGATAAAAGTTCATGGTGCGCCCTACCGGCGCGGCCTTCAGCATGGGCGGGCTTGCGGCGATCTGATCCGGCGTTATCCCGATGTGCTCGGCGAGGTGCTGCGCGCCGAAGCGCAGTGGCGGGCGCTGGACGTGACTCGCCCACTGCCGGGACGCGAGGAGCTATTCGCCCGCGCCATGCGGTTCCTTCCCGCGCTTGAAGCCTTCGCACCGCATCTTGTCGAGGAGCTGCGCGGCATCGCCGATGGTGCGCGGCTGCCGTTCGCTGAAGTGCTGCTGGTCAATGTCCGTGCCGAAGTGATGGGCCTGACCACTGCCGATGCGGCCTGCACCGCATTTGCGGCGGGCCGCACCGCCACGGCGGAGGGCCGCGTAATGTCCGGCCAGACCCTCGACCAGCACCCGCTGAACCGCGAGTTGTTGATCGTCCTCCATGTCGAGCCGGACCAGGGTCCGGCCGCGCTGATGTGCAGTTTCGCCGGCCTTATCGGTTATCCAGGCATCAATGCGGCTGGCGTCAGCTTCTTCCAGAACGCGTTGTCGACCCCTGTTTGGTGTGCAAGCGCAATGCCGCATTACCTCATGAAGCGCGTGCTGCTCGAGCAGGCCACGCTTGCCGGCTGCCTGAGCGCCGCGAGAAGGGCGCCGGTCTGCTCGTCGACCAACTACGTCGTCACCGACGGGACCGGCAAGCTCGCCGATTTCGAGGTCACGCCGGATGGCACGGAAGTACTCGAGGCCGAACGCGACATTCTTGTGCATACCAACCATTTCCTGAGCGCAAAGCTCCTGCCGCAAGAGGCGTTGCTGCCGAACATTCCCGACTCCGCGAAGCGGGCACCACGCATGCAAGAACTTCTGTTCGCGCGTCATGGACGCCTGACGATCGACGACTTGAAAAACGCCCTTTCCGATCACGACGGCGCCCCGGTTTCCATATGCCGCCATGAACCTGCCAACCAAACCATCGCGGCGATCATCGCCGAACCGGAGGATGGCCGGCTGCACGTGGCGGGCGGTCATCCTTGCTCGAGCAGCTTCTCGGTTTACAGCCTTTGAGCGGCTCGACAGGGCCCGGCTCAACTGGACTCGCGGATGTGCGTCCCTTATAGAAGTATGGGTTCGCTCACTTAAGTCAGCAGGGCCATCGTGCCACTTGCCACGGGATGAGGAACACCATGGGAGGATATCATGAAGCTTTGGAAATCAGTTGCTGTTGCATCCGCAGCGGCCGCCGTATTAGCCGCTGCTGTTTCCGCAACCAATGCCCAGGACGCCAAGCCGAAGTACTATGTGAACTTCATCGGCGGGCCAGAAATCCAGTTCTTCGCGGTGGTGAAGCGCGGGGTGGAGGACGCTGGCGCCGACCTCGGCGTCGAAGCCATCTACAGCGCGCCCAAGTGCTGCGACATCAACCTGCAGGCCCAGCTCCTGAAATCGAATGTCGCCGCCAAGCCGGATGGCATCGCGGTCGAATTCAACGATCCCAAGGCCCTCAGCAAGCCCATCCTCGATGCCCTCGATGCCGGCATCCCGGTGATCCTCACCAACACCCAGAATTTTGCCGAGGAAAGCGATCCGCGGATCAAGGCGCTCGCCTATGTCGGCCAGGATGAATTCAATTCCGGCGCTAAAGTTGGTGCCGGCCTGCTTCCTATGCTGAAACAAGGTGCGCGGGTGGTCTGCCAGAATCCCGGGCCGGCGCAGATCGTGCAGACGGTGCGCTGCGACGGGCTCAAGAAGTTCCTGGAAACGAAAATCGGCGCCACCGTCGACACGCTGGTGAACACGGCATCGACCCCGGCTCAGGGTCTCGCCGTGCTCGATGGTTACATGCGCGCCAACAAGGACACGGCGGCGATCGTCAGCCTCAATCCCGAGACCGGCACCATCGCCTGCCAGTGGGTAGAAAAGAACGAGATGCAGGGCAAAGTGGCTCTCGGCGGCTATGACGTCTCGCCGGCGATCCTCGATTGTATCAAGCGCGATATCACCGCCTTCACCCTGGTGCAGCAGGCCTATGCCCAGGGCTATCTGTCGGTGGTTAATCTCCACATGAAGGTCAAGTACGGCATGACACCGTCGAACATCGATACCGGTACGCTCCTGGTCACCAAGGCCAATGCGACGGAATTCCAACCGGTGGTCGATTCTGGCCGCGGCGGCTGATCCTCAAAACTGCGCCGGAGCCGGTATCGTGACCGCTCCGGCGCGGCTGCCGAGTGTGGCAGGCGTGAAGACGGTCACGAGATCTGAAGGAAGTCCCCGGCGGGCTTCCGGGTTTTGTCGTCCGCCTCCCTTGGCGACTGGAGAACTCACCCCGTGCTAGTTCGAATCTTCGCCATCAAGGAACTCGGCGTCCTCATCGCAGGCCTGCTGATCGGTGCGGTCTTCTCCTACCTGTCGCCAGAATTCCTCACCCCCGCCTCGGCCGGCTCGATTCTCGCCAGTGCCGTGCAATTCGGCGTCGTCGGCCTTGGCGTCACGGTCCTGATGATCGCAGGAGAGTTCGATCTCTCGGTGGCATCCGTCTATTCGCTTTGCCCGATGGTCATGGCCGCGCTGTGGATCGACCATGATGTCAATGTGGGCCTCGCTTTCTTCGCAGCGATCTTGCTGGCGATGGGAATCGGGCTCCTGAATGGCCTGGCCACACTGATGCTCGGCATTCCCTCCTTCATCATCACGCTTGCGACCGCGCTGTTCTGGGCAGGCGTCAGTCTCAACCTCACCGGCGGCTACCCCATTACCTATTTCGGCGACTCGCCGGTGATGAAGTGGCTTGGTGCCGCCGAGATCGGCGCTTCCCGGATCTCGGTGTCGATCCTCTGGCTGCTCGCTATCGCCGTCATTCTGGCGGCGGTGTTGCGCATGACGGCGACCGGCAACTGGATATTCGCCAGCGGCGGCGATGGCCGTGCTGCCCGCGCCATGGGCGTGCCGGTCGGAGCCGTGAAACTCGGCTGCTTCGTGCTGTCGTCGGTCATGGCGGCTCTCACTGGCATTATTCAGTTCGGCTCCTTCGGCTCGGCAACGCCCACTCAGGGGTCGGATCTGGCGTTGACCGCGCTCGTCGTCGCCGTGGTCGGCGGCGGTTCACTGATGGGCGGCCGCGGCAGCATCATCGGGGCGCTGCTCGCAGCAATCGTTCTTGGCATGTCCTTCACGGGCCTTGTGCTGTCAGGTGTGTCGACGACCTGGTTCCAGTCCTTCGTTGGTTTCCTTCTTCTCTTCGCAGTGATCGTCAACTTGCGCATGGAGGGGCTTGGCGCGAAATTCGGGGTCATTCGCAAATCATGACCGCGGTGGCACAGGGCGAACCGCTCTTCAAGCTTGAGGACGTGACCAAGAGCTTCGGCAATCTCATCGCCGTGCAAGACGTCAGTTTCAGCGTCGGCCGCGGCGAGATCGTCGGCCTAGTCGGCGACAACGGCGCCGGCAAGTCAACGCTGATGAAGCTCATGAACGGCTTCTATGCACCAGACACCGGCGCCATCTCCTTCGACAGCAAGCCGGTGAGATTCTCGTCGCCGCGCGATGCGCGCAATGCCGGTATCGAGACGGTCTATCAGGATCTCGCCTTGATTCCAGCCTTGAGTCTGTGGCGCAATTTCTTTCTCGGCCGGGAACTCAAGAAAGGCCGGCCGCCGTTTCGCATCCTGCTCAAGGATCAGATGCGCAAGATCACCATGGAGAACATGCGCACCATGGGACTTACCCGCCTACGCTCGCCGGAAGAGCCCGTCGATATTCTCTCCGGCGGCGAGCGGCAGGCCTTGGCCATCGCCCGGGCCCGCTATTTCGGCGGCAGCCTTCTGCTTCTCGACGAGCCGACCTCCGCGCTCTCCGTCAAGGAGACCGAGAAAGTCTCGGAAGCAGTCCAGATCGCCAAGCGCGACGGGCTGGGCGTGGTCATCATCGATCACAACATCGGCCATGTGCACCGCATCTGCGACCGCATCGTCATCATGGAGACCGGCCGCGTCATCCGCTCGGTCCAGCGCGACGAGATCACCGCCGAGCAAGTTGCCGATCTCGTGGCCGGCCGCCATGCGCTTTAATGTGAGGGAACGCACATGAGTACACAATCGACCGACCTCGCTCTGCTACCGGCATTGGACGTGCATCGCCGCGTCGTGGCACGGGAGATTTCGGCGCGCGAGGCCGCGGCCGCCTGCCTGGCGCGAATCCGCGAATGCGATGGCGAGATCCGCGCCTTCGTCACCGTCGATGAAGCGATGACCATTGGGATGGCGGAAGATGTCGATCGGCGGCTAAAGCAGGGCGAGACCCTGTCTTTCGCCGGCGTTCCCTATGCGCTGAAGGACCTGACCGACACGGCGGGCATGCGCACCACATACGGTTCGAGGCTGCGCGAGCACAACGTGCCGGCCCACGACGCGGCGGTAGCAAAGCGTCTGCGCGAGGGCGGCGGGGTGCTGCTTGGTAAGACCAACACGCCGGAGTTCGGCAATCGCGCCACGACCGCCTTCGGCCTCCACCCGGCGACGCACAATCCTTGGGACTTGAGCAAGACCGCGGGCGGGTCGAGTGGCGGGTCAGCCGCCGCTGTGGCGGCTTGCCTTTGCCCGGTTGCCGAAGGCTCCGATGGCGGCGGCTCGATCCGCATCCCTTCGAGTTGCTGCGGCGTCGTCGGCATCAAACCGTCCCGCGGCCGCGTATCGAATGCGCCGAACTCGAACCCGCGCGGCGGACTGATCACTCACGGACCAATCACGCGCACTGTGCAGGACGCCGCTTTCATGCTCGACGTGATGGCCGGAAGCGAGCCAGGAGATCCTTTCATTGCGCCGCCCGAGGCCGCCACATTCCTCGATGCCACGCTACGCGACCCGCCGCGGCTGCGCATCGGAGTGCTGACGGAGAGCGACAAATGGATTGATCCGCAAGTGCTGGCTGCGGTCGAAGCGACGGCGAAGCTGCTCGAATCCCTCGGGCACCGCGTGGAGCCAGCCGACGTCGATCTCACCGGCCTTGGGCCGTTGTTCCGGGTGATGGCGGAAGCAGAGAGCGCCGCCATCGACGTCAATGACCCTGCTGGCTTCAGCGACGACTACTCGCGCTGGTGCTACGAGAAGGGATCAAAGCTGCTGGCGGCGGAGTATGTCCGCGCGACGGAAGCGATGTTCAAACGCAGCCGCGAGATCATCTTGGCCTCGATGAAATGGGACTGCCTCATCGCCCCCACAGTCACGCTGACGCCGCAACCACTCGATACATTCTTGGCCAAGACCGAACAGGTCGCGGAGGATGATCTTGCCTATATCCCCTTCACCTATCCCTTCAACATCACCGGCCAACCGGGAATGTCGCTGCCGCTGGGCTGGTCCAGGGAGGGACTGCCGATCGGCGTGCAGCTCGTTGGCAACCCGTTGGGCGAGAGAACTATCATCGCGCTTGGCGCCGAGATCGAGCGGGCGGTTCCATGGGCGGCGCGATATCCGGCGCGGCATCGGTGAGCCGGCCATGAGAAAGCGGCAGACACAGACCGCGACGGAAACTAACGACATGCTGCGTTACACCTTATCCCGATTTCGGCAGTAGCCATGGACCTTACACCCGCCCTCGGTGCCTCCGTCTGCTTCAGCAAGACCGTCAGCGAGAGCGACGTCTATCTGTTTGCTGGGATCACCGGCGATTTCGCCCCCAATCACATCAACGAGCAGTTCATGCGGGGCACCCAATACGGGCGCCGCATTGCCCATGGCGCTCTGCTGGTGGGCTACATGTCGACCACCTCGACAATGATCAACGCCCTGATGGCCGAGCGCGTGCCGGAAATCTTCCCGGTTTCGCTGGGTTATGATCGCGTTCGTTTCCTGAAGCCCGTATTCATTGGCGACACTATCACCGTCCGGTACCAGGTGGAGAGCATCGATGCCGCCAAGAACCGTACCCTGGCGAAGGTCGAGGTAAGCAACGAGACGGGCGAAATCGTCGCCGCAGCCACCCACTTGATGACCTGGCTGCCGCGCCAGAGCACCTGAGAGTCAACTCCCGCGCTGCGTCAGACGGGGATGGCGGCGCGACGCGCCGGCAAGACTGGAGGCAAGGCCCATCGGGCGCGGATCAAAGAGGCGCGCATCCATCGTCTTGAGCGCCGGGCTGACTTTCGGCGGGAAATCCATATGGGCGATGATATCGGCCGCAAGATCGAGACCGGGCGCGATCTCCATTAGCTCCGGCCCGGCAGTGTCGAGGCGGAAGACGGCGCGTTCGGTCACATAGATCACTTGCTGGCCGCGGGACGCGCCGGCCTTGCCGTTGAAACAAATCTGCTCGACGTGCTTCACGAACTTGCGGTGCTTGCCTTCCTGGAGGATGCGGAGGCGGCCGCCTGAGGCCACTACCTTGAGCCCACCCGCCGTGAAGGTTCCCGAGAAGATGACATTCCTGGCGTTCTGGCTGATGTTCACGAATCCACCGATGCCGATTATCTTGTCGGCAAAGCGGCTGACATTGACGTTGCCTTCGGCATCGACTTCGGCCGCCGAAAGGAAGGCAAGGTCGATGCCGCCGCCGTCGTAGAAATCGAATTGATAGGGCTGGTCGACGATGGCGGTGTAGTTGCGTGCTGCACCCGCATCCGAGGACGGGGCGCCGCCGATCAGCCCCTGCTCGTTGGTAAGTACGATACGGTCGAGGACGTCTTCCTCGGCGGCGACCGCCGGCAGTCCGGTCGAAATGCCCGACCCAATGTTGCAGATGGCTCCGGGATAGAGCTCGAGGGCGGCGCGGCGGGCGACAATCTTGCGCTCGTCGAAGGGGAGTTCCGGCATGCCGGCGAGGGGTACGCGCAGCTCACCCGCATAGGCGGGGTCGTGCTTCGTGCGGTAGGTCTGCCACTGGTCTGGGTCGACCACCACCACGTCGACGAACATGCCGGGAATCTTCACTGCCTTGGGTGCCAGCGTCTCACGGCGAGCCAATCGCTTTACCTGGGCGATCACCAGCCCGCCGCAACGGCGCGCAGCTTGCGCCATTGACAGCATTTCGCCGTAGATTGCCTCGTGCTCCATGGTGATATTGCCATCTTCATCGGAGGTCGTGCCGCGCAGCAGCGCCACATCGATGGCGAATGGCTTATAGAACAGCCATTCGCGCCCAGCGAGGGTAACCACCTCGATCAGGTCCTCGGTCGCTTTCGCGCTCTGCCGGCCGCCGGCCTGCCGCGGATCGACGAAGGTGTGGAGGCCGGTGTGAGTAATCAGGCCCGGCCGGCCGCCGGCAATCTCTCGGATCAGCAGCGAGATAGCGCCCTGCGGCAGCGTATATGCCTCGATTTCGTTGCGAGCCGCCATGTCGGCGATGGGCGGACTGTCGACATAGGTGCCGCACACGATGCGCTTTAGAAGGCCCGCATGGGCGAAGTGCGAGGCACCCTTGGTCGCCCGGTCGCCGAGTCCCACGGGATGAATCGATGTAATATTGCGTGGCCGGCTCTCGGCAAGGAACCGTTCTTCGACCGCCGCCATAATCTTCTCGGGCACCGAGTGGCCGTTGCCGGAGCCGCCGACGAGGATCGTATCGCCATCCTCCACCAGAGCCGCGGCTTCGGCGGCAGTCATGATCTGCATGTCAGGAGAACCTAAGTATTTCGCGAAGTGTTTCATAGCTCGCGTACAGGGTCAACGCTGCGGTTTCGTTGACTCGGCAATGGGCCGCCTCTACTGTTTTCGCATTCTTGCGAGGAAATCGTGTGAGTTCAGGACGAGTGAAACTCGACATCACGGGCGGCGTCGCCGCTGTCACGCTCGACCGGCCCGACAAGCTGAACGCGGTGACGCCTGCCATGGCGGCCGATCTCGCGCGGATGTGCCGTGAGCTTGATTCCGACGCAGCGGTCCGCGTGGTGTTGCTGACGGGGACGGGCAGCAAGGGCTTTTGCACCGGAACCGATCTCAACGGACTTGCCGGGTTCGCGACCGCTTGGGACTACCGCAACCGTGTCGAATATGCGGCGGCCGTTCGCGCCATGCGCAAGCCGGTGGTGGCGGCGCTCTTTGGCTGGGTTTTGGGCGGCGGAGCCGAGTTGGCGCTATCGGCCGATCTTCGCATCGCCGACGAAACTGCGGTGTTCGGCTTTCCCGAGGTGGTGAACGGCTGGGTTCCGGGTGGCGGCGGAACTCAGCTCTTGCCGCGGCTGGTCGGATACGGGCAGGCAATGCGCATGCTCCTGACGGGCGACCACGTTACCGCTTCCGAGGCCCTGCGGTTCGGTCTCGTGGAAGAGGTCACAGCGGCAGGCGCGGCGCGGGCGCGGGCCGAGGAGGTCTGCGCCCGGTTGGCCAGTCTCAAGCCACTGGCGGTCGAGGCCACCAAGGCAGCGGTGCGCGCAGCCCTGTCGCAGCCGCTGGAATCGGGCGTGGCCTACGAGAACGAACTGTCGTCGTTGTGTTTCACTGGGCAGCATCTGGAGGGCATCGATGCGTTCCGCCGGCGCCGCGACAGGCAATCCTGAGGCCGATCCGCCGGGTTTGCCGCTGCCGCTGACGGGGCGCACTTCGCTCTTTGCCGTTCTTGGCGATCCCATCGCACAGGCCGGGTCACCAGTGTTGTTCAACTCGGCCTTCCGGCGCCGCGGCTGGCCGGCGGTGATGGTGCCGCTGCACGTAAAGGCCAAAGACCTGGCGATGACGCTGCGGGGCCTGCGTGGCATCGGCAACCTGCGCGGTTTGGTTCTGACCACGCCGCACAAGATTGCCGCTGTCAGCTTTGTCGACAGCATCGGCGCCGAGGCGCGGCTGGTGGGGTCGATCAATGCCATCCGCTGCGGGCGCGACGGCCGCTGGCACGGCGAGAATTTTGATGGCCTCGGCTGCCTGCGCGGCCTGCAGATGGCGGGTCACGCGGTTGCCGGCCGGCGGATCCTGATCGTCGGCACCGGTGGCGCGGGTGCCGCCGTCGCCGCGGCGATTGCCCGCGAGGGGCCAGCCTCACTCCGCCTACATGACATCGACGCCGGCCGCGCTGGCCAGACCTGCGCTGCCCTGCACACTGCCTTCGGCGCCATGGATCTTATGACGGGGCCGCCCGACCCGGAAGGGTTTGACATCGTCATCAACTGCACGCCGCTCGGCATGGCGGGAAAGCCCGGCTTGGCGGTCGACGCCAAACGGCTTGCTCCCGGCACGGTGGTGGCCGACCTGGTGATCGAGCCGGAGATGACCGAATTGCTGCTGGCGGCTGAGTTGCGGGGTTGCCTCGTGCATCCCGGGCGGCGCACGCTCGAAGGCCAGGTCAACGCCCTGTGCGCATTTTTCGAGGGAGAGCCCGATGGCTGAGCGCGGTGCGGACTATGTGATCGTTGGCGGCGGCTCGGCGGGTTGCGTGCTCTCCAACCGGCTGTCGGCGGACCCAACGGCGCAGGTGGTGCTGCTGGAAGCCGGCAAGTGGGATCGTCATCCATTCATCCGTATGCCGGCGGGCTTTCTGCCGCTCATGCAGTCGGGGGCGCTGGACTGGGGCTACAGCAGCGAGCCGCAGAAGAATCTCGGCAACCGCGTGCTCTATCTGCCGCGCGGCAAGGTGATTGGCGGATCGAGCGCCATCAACGGTATGGTTTATTTCCGCGGCGATGAGTCCGATTATGACCAATGGGCTCAACTCGGAAATCCAGGCTGGAGTTTCGCCGATTGCCTGCCGTTCTTCATCCGCTCCGAAGGCCACATGTCTGGACCACGCGAAGGCCACGGGATCGACGGGCCATTGAAGACGCTGCGCCACGGCGTCCACCATCCTCTGTCGAAGGCCTTCGTGGCGGCGGCCCAGCAGATGGGGCTGCCGTGGAATGACGACCTCAACCATGGCGGACAGTATGGCGTGGGCGAAACCGACAGCACCATGCTCGGTAACCGGCGCTGGAGCGCGGCGGATGCCTACCTGCATCCGGTGCGCGACCGGCCCAATCTCACGGTAATCACCGGCGCGCGCGCCCTCCGCGTTGTGATCGACAAAGGCAAGGCGAAGGGAGTGCAGTATGCCGTCGGCGGAAAGGTCGAGACCGTTACCGCCGCGCGCGAGGTGATCCTGAGCGGCGGTGCCGTCAATTCGCCACAGCTTCTACAGCTTTCCGGCGTTGGCGATCCCGATCACCTGGTGCCGCTGGGTCTTGCAGTGGTCCACGACCTCAAGGGTGTCGGCCGCAATCTGCAGGATCACCCGGCGATGACGGTAAAGCAACTGTGCACGCGACCGATCACGCTTCTGTCGCAGACGGGGCCGGTCACCTCGGCGCTGCAGGTCGCGCGCTACTTCCTCACCGGCGGCGGGCCGGCCGCCTATCATGGCGGTGAGGCGCAGATGCTGGTCAAGACGCGGCCCGACATCGTGGCGCCGGACCTCCAGTATTTCATGACCAACATCCTCTACACCAACAACGGCCGCACCATCATCGACAAGCACGGTTTCATGACCTATTTCACCTTGCAGCGCCCAGGCAGCCGCGGCACCGTGAAGATCAGATCCGCGGACCCCGCTGCCGCACCTGCGATCGACCCAAATTACTTCGATGACCCGAACGACATCGCGGTCATGCGCGAAGGCATCAAGATCAGCCGGCGGCTGTTCGCGCAACCAGCCTTCGACCCATATCGCGGCGAGGAATACCAGCCCGGCTCCGCCGCCCAGAGTGATGCCGACCTCGATGCCTACATCCGCAGCGAAGTAACCTCGAACTACCATCTCAGCGGCACCTGCAAGATGGGAGGCGATCCCATGGCTGTGGTCGATCACACGTTGCGCGTGCACGGCATCGAAGGTCTACGCGTGATCGACGCTTCGATCATGCCGCGCGTTGTCAGCGGCAACACCAACGTGCCGACCATCATGATCGCAGAAAGAGGCGCGCAGATGATTCTCGATAACAAGAAGTTCTAGAGCATCGGGCGATCAGATCGAATCTTAGGGTGTTCCCAAATCAGTTGGAGAGTGATTCAAGGTGTGCGGAGGTACCAGCCATGCCGCAACCCTTGTCGAACGATCTCCGCCTTCGTCTTGTTGAAAGTGTCGAAGAGGGCCATTCGCGGCGGGAAGCTGCCGCTCGCTTCAAGACTGCACCATCGAGTGCCGTGAATGTGGTGAGGCTGTGGAAAGAGACAGGCAGCGTCGAGCCGCGTCCACGTGGCGGGTTCCGGCATGGGAAACTGAAACCGCACAGCGAGTTCATCCTTGGCATTGTCGGCAAGCGGCCTGACATCACCATGCCAGAGCTGGCGGCGGAATTGCTTGCGGCCAAGGACGTCAAGATCGACCCTTCGAACCTGTCGAAGTTCCTGATAGCTCAAGGCCTCAGCTTCAAAAAAAACCCTGCGGGCATCCGAGCAAGACAGGCCTGAACTGGCCAAGGCGCGGGCCGAATGGAAAGACGGCCGCCAGCCCATCATGCGCGCGCAGCGCGGGCGGTTGATATTTATCGATGAGACCGGAACCAACACCAAGATGACCCGGTTGCGCGGGCGTACGGCCAAGGGCGAACGGCTGAACGGCAAGGCTCCCTTCGGCCATTGGGGCACGCAGACCTTCGTGGCGGGCCTCAAATGCGAGGGCCTCATCGCACCATGGGTCGTTGATGCGCCGATGAACCGTGTGGTCTTCGAAACCTATGTCGAGACCCAACTCGCACCCGCCCTCAAGCCCGGCGACGTCGTCATTCTCGACAACCTCTCGAGCCACAAAAGCCCGCGGGCGGACGAACTCATACCGACTCCGGTTGATTGAATCCTGCGTTGCGATTCCGTTGGGAGGCCGAAGCGGTTAGTTTGGCGCGTCATGATTCGCCTTTTGGGAGATGATGATGACGTCACTCACGCCCCACATGAGC
>JBJXGL010000088.1:0-14552 GCA_046160365.1 Aestuariivirga sp.
AACGCAAAGAGCTACAAAAACATCGAAGATGCCCGCCGCAATATCGGCCGCTTCATCGATGACGTCTACAACGCAGACCGCCTGCATTCGGCCTTGGGCTACATGACCCCCATTGAGTTCGAAGCCAAGCAGGCGCAAGCACACGCAATCTGATCACCCATGAAACCCATCGCCCATGTCCCTGAAATTATCGTGTCTCAACAGAGGGGGTCAGTCCAGTATCATGTCACGGTAACTCCATTGAATTCGAAGCCGGCTTCCGCCAATCCCGAACTGCCCAACTCTTATAAAACCCGCCATGTCACGGAATTTATGGTGTCTCAAGGAGGGGGTGCACTCCAATCATGTCACGGTAATTTCGGTAGTTCGCGATGAAGTTACGAGACCCCATGTTCCTGAGCGTTTTTTGTGTTGTCTTCGGACTGATTGCATTTATGTTCAGCTCACATGTGTTAGAGAAGTATGGCGCGCCGGAAGGAGCATATATATTTCTACTATTAATATTCATTGTTGTGTTTTTTGCTCCAGCCTATTACATAATTGTAAAAAATAGCCGCCGAAGATAGTCATGGGGGACAAGTAGGTATGGCCTCTCATAGTGACTTAACTCATGGTGACCAATTCAGTGGCGCTGATACTGTTACCGGAGCGACTGATCTAGGTATCGACACACTGAACGCGGCTGCGGACAATGAGAGGGTGAGAAAAACGGATGTCGGTTGATAAAATCGTTCCGATAGCCTTGCTAAGTTTGGCCGGACTTGCGCTATCGATCCTTTGGATAAAAGAGATCTTCTTTTATGGGCGGCGAAGATGGGATTTCTCAATCGACAGCGGAATTCTGAATATGGGGCCAGGTGTTGAAGGCGGGGAGCCGTTGAAAGTCTGGTCAAACAAAACAAGAGTACTTTTGGGTTATCCATTCTTTCTTGTTGTGATTTTCGGTATTTGTTTGGGAATGTTGTACTCAGAGTTCTAGTAATCATCGGAGGGGCAGATGGGATTTTCTAGCAGTGGCGCGGGAGTACAGGCTGGCGGAAGCACAAACGTTGATATAGGAAATGGCCGAGCGGGTGTAGCTGTCACCGTGACACCGATGGGAGTTGGGTCGGCACCCGGAAACGTGACAGTCCAAATGGCTGCATATGGACTGGGGATTCAAGTTACATACAACGCTGTAACTGGCGGAATTACCGCCGCTGCTGGTGTAAGTGGAATCATTGGAGAACAGACTTTAGGTCTAGGTCTGGGAGCAAGAGCGTTTGCGGGGGTGGGTCTTTCTGATGAGGGGCTTGTTTCTGTGGCGAATGCATCTGCGTCCATGGGCACGTTCGGCTCTCCTAGTCTAAGAATGGGCGTAACAGCATCGTATAAGTATACTGTCCCATACAGTGAGCTTCCTACGCCAAACCCCGACCGCCTCGACCCAGAATGGGACGGTTCTCCTTTCATCCTTGGAAGTATGCCTGACGACGATGGATTTCCGAGTCCATTCGGGGGCGGGCTTGTTCCACATCCGCACTATGTTGCATATGAGGTTACAAAGAAGATGAGCCAGAGCGAGCTGGAAAAGCTCGCAGAACGTGTCAGAGAGGCGAAGAATCATCCGGACTTCCCGATCTCACCCTATCAGGTTGGCCTCGGTTTGCTTGAGGGAGCGAAAGAACCTGACGGACCTGAAAAGACTTTTGACAATCCCTATGCCCCTGACTCCGCTTACGGACGAATGTTAGCCGCACTCAAAGCTGGTTTCACTCCAAAACAGATTAGCGATGCGCAGAAAAACGGAGCGGAGGACCTGAATGGCCCAGAAGGGCATACGGACCCTCGGCCCCCGGGGGTTAACAGCACCTACCCCTATGGCGGCAATAACGGCAACGACAATGACCGCCCTTCGATAAATCCTAATGGCGGCATTACGGGTGGCCAGGGAGTTGTTGGATTCAATCCGGGTGGCGGAGGGGGCAGCGGAGGCGGCACTGGAGGCGGTGGAAATCAACCTCAGACAAGCGGGAGGGACCCAGACAAGGAATCCAGTGGTCCCGGCTCGACGTGCGGAGGTAGCGATAGCAATGACGGCCCCAATCGCCCGACTACCAACACCCCATCGACCAACAACAATGGCGGCGGAACGGTTACCGGCAATGGTGCAGGCAATCCCGCCAACAATCCGTTTAATGGGGGCAATCCTACAACGAATCCGGTTACCCACAACAACCATACTAACAACGTGAATGACGCCATCAAGGGTGGCATCAAGGGCAAGGGCGGAACGAACGCGGCACCAGTCATCTTCGACCTCGATGGCGACGGCATCGAGATCACGGAATTCTCGCGCTCGACGATGTTTCTGGACACCGGCGGCGAGGGCTTCAAGCATCGAACCGCATGGGCCGGCGTCGGTGATGCCGTGCTGTTCTACGATGCCGACGGCAGCGGCACGATTAGCGAGAAACGCGAGTTCATATTCTCGGAGTGGGACCCGACGGCGAGGAGCGATTTCGAAGCCTTGCACAGCGTGTTCGATACCAATCACAACGGCAAGCTAGACGGCACGGAGCTTCAGAATTTCAAGGTGATGGTCACCAATGCGGATGGGACGACATCCATCTATGCGCTGAACCATGCAAACGTCAACATCGCATCGATCGGCGTGATCGGCGACACCACCCATATCGAATTGCCCGATGGCTCGGTGATCGACGGGCAGGCGTTGTTCACCCGTGGAGATACAACAACAGGAACCGCCGCGAACACCTCGCTGGTCACCGCCACCGACGGCTACAAAGTTGACGCTGTCGCGACAATGAATGGAGCGAATAAGGTCGTCACCAGCACCGGCTACGAGGCCGACGGCAGCAAAGTCTTTGTCTACAAGTCCGAAACGACGCCGACCGGCAACAGCATTACCAACTCCTACGACGACAATGGCGATGGCACCTGGGACCGGGTGCAGACGATTGTCACGAACACGGCATCCGCGAACGGGGTCAGGAATTATGGTGACATTCCTGGACTGCACTCCATATAACTCCACTTTCGGCTTTCCGTCGCGTGCTCAAGCTGGGGCCCGGCCTTCGCCGGGGTGGCGGAATTTCTAGGGTGCGACTGAAGGCGCTTTCAGTGAAAATGGGAGCAAAGCGGTCGGCCATGGAGACATCCATGCGGGGGGGTGGCGGGGAGGAGGCCGATGGCCTGCCTCCAACATAATCCTTATCGCCGCCCGGCGTGCATGATAGTCAGCCACCGGAACCAACCGCGAGTCGCTGAATTGCTTTCACAATCCGAAGTTCTGGCCGAGTTCGCGGCGGCGGGCGCGCTGCTGGAGGGCCATTTCATACTTTCATCGGGGCTTCACAGCCCGCGCTATCTGCAATGCGCGCGCGTTCTTATGGATCCCGCTCGGGCGGTTCGGCTGTGCATGGCTCTGGCCGGCAAGGTGCACGCCCTTGGCATTGGCAAGATCGATCTTGTTGCTTCTCCCGCCATGGGCGGCGTGATCGTGGGCTACGAGATGGCGCGGCAGTTAGGCGTGCCTTCGATCTTCTTTGAGCGAGTGGATGGCAAGCTCACGCTCCGGCGCGGCTTTGACATTGCCAAGGGTGCTCGGGTGTTGATGGTTGAAGACATCGTGACGACTGGACTTTCTTCGCGGGAGTGCATCGAAGGCATCGCGGGCGAGGGCGGTGTGACGGTTGCCGCTGCCTGCCTCATCGACAGGTCGAACGGCAAGGCCGATCTCGGTGTTCCGCTGGCGGCCCTGGCTCAGCTTGAAGTTCCGGCCTATCCCGCCGATGCGCTGCCGCAATCCCTTGCCGCAATTCCGGCGATCAAGCCCGGAAGCCGGGGGCTCAAGTGATCATCGGGCTTGGCAACGATACGGTCGACATCCGCCGCATCGAGAAGACCATCGAGACTTATGGCGAACGTTTCCTCGACCGCATCTTCACCGATGTCGAACGCAGGAAATCCGATGACCGGGCCACACGCGCCGCCTCATACGCCAAGCGCTTCGCCGCCAAGGAAGCCTGCTCCAAGGCGCTCGGCACCGGGTTCCGGCGCGGGGTGTATTGGAAGGACATGGGCGTCGTGAACGAGCCTTCCGGGCGGCCCACCATGGTGCTCACCGGGGGGGCCAAGAAGCAGCTCGAACGAATCACGCCCAAGGGTTCCAAGGCGCGGATACTGGTCACTATCACCGATGATCATCCCTATGCCCAGGCCATCGTAATTATCGAGGCAATTCAAGGCGATCCCTAAACGCCGCTGTGGTCACAAGGCCACACTTCGAAACCTTGAATGTGGCTGCGTTGCAACGCATATGACCATTGGTTATAGGCCGGGTTTCGCAGTGGACGGCGCGGACCCGCTGGAGCTCCGTTCAGAATGTACAAGAAAGACCACGCGATGGCCGCCGCACAGGGGCAACGGCACAAGACCGAAGACGGACTCTGGGAGACCATCAAGGTCATCATCCAGGCGCTGCTCATTGCCTTCTTCGTGCGGACGTTCTTCTATCAGCCGTTCAACATCCCATCGGCTTCAATGTATCCGACGCTGAAGATCGGCGACTATCTGTTCGTTTCCAAACTCTCCTACGGATACGGCAAGTATTCGTTCAATTTCACCTTTTCGGTCTTCGGAAACACGCTGGTGAAGTGCTGCTCATTCGTGGATTTCCCCGGGCGCGCGGTGCTGGCCGAGGAACCCACGCGCGGGGACGTTGCGGTTTTCAAGCTGCCGAAGGACACCGACATCGACTACATCAAGCGGGTCATCGGCCTCCCCGGCGATCGCATCCAGATGAAGGGTGGAACGCTTTTCATCAATGGCGAGGAAGTGAAGAAGGAGCCTGTTGGAAACTACGACAATCCAACCGGCGAGGCGTACAATAATCTCGATAAAATTCCGGAGTTCCGCGAAACGCTACCGAATGGGGTCAGCTACTTCGTGCTCGATTCCGAAACCGATGGCAGTTCCGACAACACCGGCGAATATGTGGTTCCAGCCGGTCACTACTTCATGATGGGCGACAATCGCGACAACTCGCAGGACTCGCGTTTTGAGAATGTCGTGGGTTATGTACCGGTCGAAAATTTTGTCGGCCGCGCCGACATCATCTTCTTTTCGATTTCGCCGGAAGCCAGCCTCTGGGAAGTCTGGAAATGGCCATTCGCCATCCGGTGGAACCGCTTCTTCACGACGATCTGACGTGTCCGCGCAACCTCGGATCGCCACGGCACAGCAGCAAGCGCTCGCAGCGGCACTTGGCTACGAGATCAAGGATCGCGCACTCTTGCGCGATGCGCTGACCCACAGCAGCGCAGGTCGTCAGAAGGAAGACTACCAGCGGCTCGAATTCCTGGGCGATCGCATTCTCGCATTGGTGATTGCCGAGGAACTTTACCGGCAGAACCCGGACGAGCGCGAAGGAACCCTCTCGAGCCGGCACAGCACGCTGGTGCGCGGCGAGTCATGTGCCCGCGTGGGGCAGAAGCTCGGCATCGGCCAGTTCATCATCATGGGGGCGGGCGAGCTACGCAAGAACCTGCATGCGAACCTCTCCGTCATCGGCGATGTCGTCGAGGCGCTGATTGCCGCGATCTATCTCGACGGCGGGCTTGAAGAAGCGCGCAAGTTCATTCTCGCCAATTGGGCGGAGCTAATGGCGGATCGAACAGGATCGGATAAGGACCCGAAGACGCGGCTGCAGGAGTGGGCGCTCGGCCGGGGACTGCCAATCCCTGCCTATCGCGTTGTTTCCCGCGATGGGCCGGAGCATTTGCCGGTGTTCACCGCCGAGCTCATGCTGCCTGGCCGCAATGCAGCCGTGGGCTCGGGCTCATCGAAGCGCGCGGCGGAACAAGCAGCCGCCGATGCATTCCTGCGCCGCGAGGGTCTCGCTTCGTGAATAAAGAGGAGACGGCTTGCGGATTTTGCGCCGTCATCGGCGCGCCGAACGCAGGCAAGTCGACGCTCGTCAATCAGCTCACCGGATCGAAAGTCTCGATCGTCACGCATAAGGTGCAGACGACGCGGGCGCGCATCCGGGCGATCTTTGTCGAAGGAAATGCGCAAGTGGTGCTGGTCGATACGCCCGGCATATTCGCGCCGCGCCGGAAACTCGACGAAGCCATGGTGGAGAGCGCATGGACCGGAGCAGGGGAAGCGGACGCGGTGCTCCTGCTGATCGATGCCGCGCGCGGACTTGACGAGGATGCGCAGCGGCTGCTCGCGGGCGCCGATAAGCTAAAACACACGCCGATGCTGGCATTGAACAAGATCGATCTGATCGACCGTACGAAACTTCTGGAAACGGCGGCGGCGCTCAATGAGGTGGCCAAGTTCTCGGCGACCTTCATGATCAGTGCACTGACGGGTTCGGGCACCGCCGATCTCAAGCGCCACATTGCAAAGTTGATGCCTCAAGGCCCATGGCTCTATCCCGGCGATCAGACAGCGGACATTCAGCTCCGGTTTCTTGCCTCCGAGATCACGCGGGAAAAGCTGTTCTTAAGGCTGCACGATGAACTTCCTTATCAATCGACGGTCGAAACGGAAGCTTGGGAAGAACGCAAGGACGGATCGGTGAAGATCGACCAGGTGATCTATGTGCAGCGCGACAGCCAGAAGAAGATCACGATCGGCGAGGGTGGCAAGACCATTCGCGATATTGGCCAGAAAGCGCGCATGGAACTGGAGCAGATGCTGGAGCGCAAGGTGCACCTGTTCTTGTTCGTGAAAGTGCGCGAGAACTGGGAGAACGATCCGGAACGGCTGCGGCTCATGGGTTTGTAGATGGAATGGCGCGACGAGGGCATCATTCTCGCGGTGCGGCGGCACGGCGAAACGTCGGCCATCGTGGACATTCTCACGCGCGAGCATGGCCGTAGTCTTGGACTCGTCCGGGGAGGGCGGTCGCGCACGATGCGGCCCGTGCTTCAGGCGGGGAATTCGGTTTCGCTCTCATGGCGCGCACGGCTTGAAGAGCATCTGGGCAACTTCACCCTCGATCCGATCAAATTGAGAGCGGGCTTCATCATCGAGAATCCGGCGCGGCTCGCGGGGTTGGTGACGCTCGCAGGGCTCTCGCAGTTTCTTCCAGAGCGCGAGTCGCATCAGCGGATTTACGACGCGGGCCTTCTGGTTCTCGATGCCATCGAGGACGATCACCTGTGGCCCGCGCTGTTGGCGCGGTGGGAAATGGGGCTGCTCGACGAACTGGGCTTCGGTCTCGATCTCGAACGCTGTGCCGCCACTGGGAGCCGGGACGAGCTTGTTTATGTGTCGCCCAAGAGCGGCAAGGCGGTGAGCCGGATGGCGGGCGAGGCATATCGCGACAAGCTGTTTGCGCTGCCGTCATTTCTTTCCGGAGGCTCCGAAGCCAATCCTGCCGAAGTGACCGAGGCGTTCCGCATCACCGGTTACTTTCTCGACCGGCATGTCGCCGATCCGCGCGGCGCCAAGCTTCCGGCGTCGCGTGAAACGCTGCTTGCATGGCTCAAGCAAATGCCGCAGTGAACGAGACGATATGCTGGGCCGCCTGAACCATGTCGTCATCGCCGTGCCGGATCTTGCCGCGGGGGCGAAGCTTTATTCCGACACCTTGGGCGCCAAGGTGTCCCCGCCGCAGCCGGAGCCCGCGCATGGGGTGACGGTTGTGTTTGTAGAGCTGCCGAATACGAAGATCGAATTGCTGGAACCGCTCGGAGAGAATTCGCCGATCGCCGGATTTCTCGAAAAGAACCCGTCGGGCGGCATCCACCATGTTTGTTATGAAGTAGAAGACATCATGGCTGCGCGCGACAGGCTTGTAGCAAAGGGAGCGCGGGTGCTTGGTGGCGGCGAACCGAAGATCGGCGCGCATGGGAAGCCGGTGCTGTTTCTGCATCCGAAGGATTTCAACGGCACGCTTGTGGAGCTCGAGCAGGCATGAAGATCGGCAGTGCGATTGCGATCTATTTCATCATCTGGTGGGTGACGCTCTTCGTTGTGCTGCCCTTCGGCGTGAAGAACGCCGTCGAAGCAGGCGAGAAAGTGGAGCAGGGCAACGATCCGGGAGCTCCGATCGCGCCTCAGCTTTTCAAGAAGGCAGTGATCACGACGATTGTGTCGGCGGTGATCTTCGCTGGCCTCTATCTGGCGCTGACTCAGCCGGGTTTTGGCTTCCGGTAGTATGTGCTGGCGCTGCGCTTTCGCACCCAAAAGAAAAAGGCGGAACACCGTTCCGCCTTCATCAAGTTCAACGCAGTTTCCTATCTGCTTCCGGTCCAACCGGGACCGGTGCGGCTGCTGCTTTTCGGGTTCATAGTTCTACCCGCCGCGCGCCGGAAACATCCTCCCCAGACCTGGGTCCACTTCGGGGCGATAACCCTGGCCCGTGTCTTTATGGGCGCGGAAGCTAGCCCGGCATTTTGCCGCTGTCACGTTAAAAATGGCCGCCCCAAGGCAATTTGATGGCCGGGGTGCTGCCCTTGTGTTCAGGCCGCGTTTCCGTAAAAGGACCGGAATTCCGCCGTAGCCAGGGATTCTCATGCGTCTTTCCCAGTATTTCCTGCCGATTTTGCGCGACGATCCCAAGGAAGCGGAGATCGTATCGCACAAATTGATGCTGCGCGCAGGGATGATCCGGCAGGAGGCGGCGGGAAGCTATTCGTGGCTGCCGCTCGGCTTCCGCGTGCTCAAGAAGATCGAGCAAATCGTGCGCGAGGAGCAGAACCGGGCAGGGGCCATCGAGGTCTTGATGCCGACGATTCAGTCCGCCGATCTGTGGAAGAAGTCCGGGCGCTATGAGGCCTATGGCAAGGAGATGCTGCGCATCAAGGACCGGCACGACCGGGACATGCTCTATGGGCCGACCAACGAAGAGCAGATCACCGACATCTTCCGGCAGGGGGTGCAGAGCTACAAGGATCTGCCGCGCAATCTCTATCATATCCAGTGGAAGTTCCGCGATGAGGTTCGCCCACGCTTCGGCGTGATGCGCGGGCGCGAGTTCCTGATGAAGGATGCCTACTCCTTCGATATCTCGCGTGAGGCGGGTCAGCATTCCTACAACAAGATGTTCGTGAGTTATCTGCGGACATTCGCGCGCATGGGTCTCAAGGCGGTGCCGATGCGGGCCGAGACGGGGCCGATTGGCGGCAAGGACAGCCATGAGTTCCTGGTCTTGGCGGACACGGGCGAGTCCGAGGTCCACTTCGACCGGGACTTCTACGACATGGATTGGTCGGCCTTCGAAATCGACTACGACGATGTCGAAGCAGTTGCCAAAGTGGTTGAGGATTTCACCTCCAAGTATGCGGCAACGGAAGAAAAACACGAGGTTGCCGAGTTCGAGAAGCGGGTGCCGGAAGGGCGGCGCTTGAGCGGGCGCGGCATCGAGGTTGGGCACATTTTCTTCTTCGGCACCAAATATTCCGAGCTCTTGGGCTGCGAAGTGCAGGGGCCGGACGGAAAGAAGGTTCCCGTGCAATCGGGCTCCTATGGCATCGGCGTGTCGCGCATGCCGGCGGCGATCATCGAAGCCTCGCACGACGATGCGGGCATCATCTGGCCGGAGAGCGTCGCGCCATTCAAGGTGGGGCTGATCAATCTCAAGGTTGGCGACGCGGAGACCGATGCAGCCTGCCTTTCGATCTACAAGGGTCTCGAAGCAAAGGGCATCGAGGTTCTCTACGACGATCGCGACGACCGGGCCGGGGCCAAATTCGCGGCCATGGATTTGATCGGTTTGCCCTGGCAGGCAATCGTGGGGCCGCGCGGTCTCAAGGACGGCGTTGTCGAAATCAAGAACCGCAAGACCGGCGAGCGGCAAAATGTGCCCTTGGCCGAAGCGGTGGCGCGGCTGTCCGGCTGATGCAGGGTCTTCCCGACACCAAGCCATTTGCCGGGTTCGAATGGATGCTGGCGTTGCGCTACCTGCGCGCCAGGCGGAAGGAAGGCTTCATCTCGGTCATATCGCTGTTTTCGTTTTTGGGAATTCTTCTGGGCGTCACCGCGCTCATCGTGGTGATGGCGATCTTCAACGGCTTTCACCACGAGCTTCTGAACAAGGTTCTGGGCTTCAGCAGCCACGCCTCGATCTATCGCACCGATGCAGGCCCCATTCCTCAGTACAAGGACATCGAAGAGAGGCTTTCGAAAATCAATGGTGTGACGAGCGTCGTGGCGCTGGTCGAAGGCCAGGCGATGGTGGCTTCCATCAAGTCGGCGACCGGTGCGCTGGTGCGCGGCATGACCGGCGCTGACATGGTGAAGCTCTCCGGCATCAACAACGACAAGCTGAAAACGTCCATGAAGGGAGATGGGGTCGAGGACGATACGCCCAATCTTGCGGACTTCGACAAGTCCGGCGGCATCGCCGTCGGCAAGCGCATGGCCTGGCGGCATCAGCTGGCGCTGGGATCGGTGGTGACGGTGATCTCGCCCAACGGCCCCGACACGGTGATCGGCAATACGCCGACGATCCGTGAGTATCCGGTGGTGGCGATCTTCGAGATGGGCATGTCCGACTACGATGCCGGCGTCATCTACATGCCCTTTGCCGAGGCACAGGACTTCTTCCAGTCGGAGGAGGGCGCGACCGCCATCGAAGTGATGACGGAAGACGCCGAAAAGGTGTTCGCGATCCAGCCCACCATGATGGAAGCCGCGGGCCCCGAGCTTTCGGTTCAGACCTGGCGCGAGAAGAACCCGGCCTTCTTCAATGCCATTCTTGTTGAACGCAACGTCGTGCTCTTTGTCGTCTCGCTGGTGGTGCTGGTGGCGGCGCTCAACATCATCTCCGGCCTCATCATGCTCGTGAACGGCAAGAGCGGCGACATCGCGATCTTGCGGACGATGGGGGCGACGAG
The DNA here is from genome assembly GCA_046160365.1 of Aestuariivirga sp. Taxonomy (GTDB): domain Bacteria; phylum Pseudomonadota; class Alphaproteobacteria; order Rhizobiales; family Aestuariivirgaceae; genus Aestuariivirga. The sequence continues at coordinate 10,857 of JBJXGL010000088.1, forward strand.
CGGCGCGGTGATGCGGGTGTTCTTCATCACGGGCGCGATGATTGGCGTGGTGGGAACGCTCGCCGGATTGGCGCTCGGACTTCTGATCGCGCTCAATGCCGAATCGATCCGTATGGCGGTGCAATCTCTTTCCGGTGTCGATCCGTTCAATGCCGAACTCTATTATCTCACTCAATTGCCGGCGCGGGTGGAATTCTGGCCGACCGCGATCATCGCGATCTCGGCGCTGCTTCTTTCATTCATCGCAACGATCTATCCTGCCTGGAAAGCCGCGCGGCTCGATCCAGTCGAGGCGCTCAGATACCAATGACTGCGCTCCAGCCTGCTCTCGAATTGCGTTCGGTTGCGCGTGTTTTTGGCACAGGCGAAACGCGGCTGGAAATCTTCCACGATCTGTCGCTCACAATCCGGGCGGGCGAAATCGTGGGACTGGTGGGGCAATCGGGCTCAGGCAAGTCGTCTTTGCTTCATATCGCGGGGCTTCTGGAGAAGCCGACCGCCGGCGAAGTGCTGATTGCAGGCAAGACTTGCACCGGCCTCGACGATGCCTCGCGCACCCGGATCAGACGGGTGGGGATCGGCTTCGTTTATCAGTTCCATCACCTGCTGCCGGAATTCTCGGCGCTTGAGAACGTGGCAATGCCGCAACTCATCGCCGGCGCCACGCGCGCGGAAGCGGATAAGCGGGCCAAGGATTTGCTGGGGCGGCTTGGCCTGTCGCACCGCCTCGAACACCGGCCCTCGGAAATGTCGGGCGGCGAGCAGCAGCGCGTCGCGATTGCCCGGGCCATTGCTAACCGGCCTTTGCTGCTTCTGGCGGACGAGCCGACGGGAAACCTCGATCCACCGACCGCCGACATGGTGCATCACGAATTCATGCGTCTGATCGGCGAAGAGGGGCTGGGCGCGCTCGTTGCCACGCATAATTTGGAACTGGCCAAACGCATGAACCGGATCGTGAAGCTCGCCAACGGGAAGCTTGTGGATCGTTGAAGTCCTGCTTTGCATGAGGCAAGGCCCGCGCTTAGTTTAGACCATGGCTTCCGAGTCCCCGCCCATCTTCGTGCACCTTCGCGCCCATTCCGCCTATTCCCTGTCGGAGGGTGCCTTGCATGTGAAGCAGATGGCCTCTCTCGCCAAAGAGGCGAAGATGCCGGCGCTTGGCATCGCCGACACCGGCAACCTGTTCGGCGCGCTGGAGTTTTCCGAGGCGCTGGCGGACAAAGGCATTCAACCGATCATCGGCTGCACGCTGAAAGTCGATCTCGAGGATGCACCCCCGGAAAACGGCCTTCGTCCGCAGCAGGGTTTGCGGCGGTTTCCTTCGCTGGTACTGCTGGCCAAGGACGAGGCCGGTTACCGCAATCTGATGCGGCTTTCGAGTGCGGCCTATCTCGAAGCCCCCGACAACAGCGAGCCGCATGTGCCCTGGGCCAAGCTGGAGGCGCAGAGCGCAGGCTTGATCTGCCTCACTGGCGGTCCCGCCGGGCCGATCAACGAAGCGCTGGTCGAGGCTCGCTTCGGCGTGGCGCGGCAGAGGCTGCATCGGCTTCAGGCGCTATTCGGCGACCGGCTCTATGTGGAACTGCAACGTCACGGTCAGGACGAAGAGCGCAATGCCGAGCCGGGGCTTGTGGAGCTTGCTTATGAATTGGCCATTCCGCTGGTGGCGACAAACCAGCCCTATTTCGCCAAGCCTGACGACTACGCCGCGCATGATGCCTTGATCTGCATTGCTGAGGGCGAGGTGCTGGCGGCGCAGGAGCGGCGGCGGCTTACCCCTGAGCACTATTTCAAGTCCCAGGCCGAAATGGCCACGCTCTTTGCCGACATTCCCGAAGCCATCGAGAACACCATCGAGATTGCCCGGCGCTGCGCATTCCGGGTGCGCGAGCGCAAGCCAATCCTGCCGCGCTTCGCCGAAGGCGATGAAGGCGAGGAACTTCGCCGTCAGGCCCATGCCGGCCTTGACGAGCGCCTCAGGCTTCGCGGCCTCGTGGAGGGAGTGCTCGAAGAAGACTACCGCAAGCGGCTCGATTTCGAGCTCGACGTGATTGTGAAGATGCAATTCCCCGGCTACTTCCTGATCGTGGCCGACTTCATCCGATACGCGAAGTCGAAAGGCATTCCGGTGGGGCCGGGGCGTGGATCGGGTGCGGGCTCGCTTGTGGCCTATGCGCTCACCATCACCGATCTCGATCCTTTCCGCTTCAATCTCCTGTTCGAGCGCTTTCTCAATCCCGAGCGCGTGTCGATGCCGGACTTCGACATCGACTTCTGCCAGGACCGGCGCGACGAAGTGATCGCTTACGTGCAGGAGCGCCACGGCCGCGACCGGGTGGCACAGATCATCACCTTCGGCAAATTGCAGGCCCGCATGGTGACGCGCGATGTGGGCCGCGTGCTGCAGATGCCCTATGGCCATGTGGATCGCCTGTCCAAGATGATCCCCAACAATCCGGCCAATCCGGTGACGCTGGCGCAAGCGATCGAAAGCGAGCCACGGCTTCAGGACGAGCGCGACAAGGACCCGACGGTGCGCAATCTCTTCGAGATCGCGCTCAAGCTCGAAGGTCTCTATCGCAACGCGTCCACGCATGCCGCTGGCGTCGTCATTGGCGACCGGCCGCTTGAAGAACTGGTGCCGCTCTACCGCGATCCTCGGTCGTCGCTGCCCGCCACGCAATTCAACATGAAATATGTGGAAAAAGCGGGCCTGGTTAAGTTCGACTTCCTCGGACTCAAGACGCTCACCGTGATCGACAAGGCGCAGAAGCTGATCCGCGAACGGCTGCCTGACTTCGACATCGACAAAGTGCCTTACGACGACAAGAAGACCTACGACATGCTGGGGCGCGGCGACACGGTGGGAGTGTTCCAGCTGGAAAGTTCGGGAATGCGCGACGTGCTCCGCAAGATGCATGCCGACCGCGTTGAGGACATCATCGCCATCAACGCGCTCTACCGCCCGGGCCCCATGGACAACATCCCGCGCTTTATCGCCTGCAAGAAGGGCGACGAGGAGCCGGACTATCTGCATCCGCTGTTGGAGCCGATCCTGAAAGAGACCTACGGCATCATGGTCTATCAGGAACAGGTGATGCAGATCGCGCAGGTCTTGTCCGGCTATTCGCTGGGCGAGGCCGATCTCCTGCGCCGCGCCATGGGCAAGAAGATCAAGTCCGAAATGGATGCCCAGAAGGATCGCTTCGTGCAAGGCGCTGTCGCCAAGGGCATCGATGCAGGGCAAGCGGGCAATATCTTCGAGCTTGTCGCGAAATTCGCGGGTTACGGATTCAACAAGTCGCACTCCGCCGCCTATGGCGTGGTGGCGTATCAGACGGCGTGGCTCAAGGCCAACCATCCGGTCGAGTTCCTCGCCGCCTCGATGACGCTCGACATGGGGAACACCGACAAGCTGATGCTGTTCCGCCGTGAGGCGCAGGGAGCGGGCGTGAAAGTGGTACCGCCTTCGATCAATACCAGCGGCGTCGACTTCCTGGTGCGGGACGGGCAGATCGTCTATTCGCTGGCGGCACTGAAGAATGTGGGGGCCAGCGCCATTGCGCATGTCGTGGCAGTGCGCGCGGAAGGCGGGCGGTTTACCTCGCTCGGCGATTTCGCCAGGCGGATCGATCCGCATCAGTTCAACAAGCGGGCGCTGGAAAGTCTGATCAAGGCGGGGGCGTTCGACGA
>JBJXGL010000089.1:0-7842 GCA_046160365.1 Aestuariivirga sp.
TCTCCCAGTCCGGATACGCCTCTTTGAGTTCTCGCGCCTCGGCCTTGGCGTTGGCCTGCCATTCATGCATCGAGAAGTACGTCGTCCGTCCGGCCGCGTTCTTCCCGGTCACTGCGTGCTTGCCGAATCGCGACGCGGTGAAGTACCCGTGTTCGGCCAGTTGCACGGCCGTGTTCGTGATCCCGAGGATATCGCCGCGCAACTTGATCAACGAATCCAACTTTCCCTCAAGTTCAGAGATCCGATCGTCGATGCGTCTCTCCTGTGCCGCCGCCGCATTGATGCCTTGCGTCGCCCGCACGTTGGCGATGATCTCGTCCCGGCCGGCACGGTTGATCGCCAGCTCCTCTTGGTTCATCTCGATGTTCTGCTGGACGACCCCGCCTACCGTTGCGGCCATGTCTTCGAGGGTCATGTCGCGGTCGAACGGAATGCCGACAGTCTTGGCGTGCTTGGCGATGAGCGCCTTGGCTGTCTCTCGCACCGCCTCGTCGGTGGCGGCGAGCGCCTCGAAGTAGAGATCGGCCTGCTTGTCGGTCAGGGCGAAGTGAACACGGGCGCGGCGCGTGCGCGGCGTGTCCTGCCCCATCAGCTCCTCGCGCGTCCACTTGATCCCCTCCATCGGCGATCCACCGCCCGAGAAGGTGCCTCGGTAGAGAGGATCGGCGATCGATGCGATATCCGCTGGCTTGGCACCCTTCCCCACATCTAACGGCGTGTTGATCTTGTGCAACAGGTTCGGCGCCTTGTTCTCGGCCTGAATCGCGAATACGTTGATATCCCGCAGGAACTTCTGCACGAGGTCGAACACGCGCTTGTACTGCGGCTTGCCCTGCTTGGCCAGCTCGGCGGCCTGATGGAAAGGCGTCCCGACCGAGCGCATCCACGGCGTTAGGGAACGGTCAGAGTGCATGGCCGTGGCGACCCAGTCCTGGAGGCCGGTCTGCGCGGTAGCCACCTGATCCATGTACGAGCGGACCGTCATGTTCTGAGCGCGCGGCTGGTCGGTCGGCATGTCGAAGTTGATGCCACCGGTCGCCTTCCTGGCCACCGCCCGGTTAGCGTATCGCCTCATCACGCCCTGGGCGATGACGAGGGCGCGGTCGTAGTCGTGCAGGTAGGGGCGCATGCGCTCACCCTCGACCGTGGTGCGATTCGGGGCGATAATCTTGGCCTTCACCCGCGCAATCACTTCCCGCAGTAGCTCGATCACGCGCTGGAGCAGGCTCGGGTTGCGCCGCGCCAAGGAATCGTAAAACCCCGGCTGCAGGAGCGCATCGGCCATCAGGTCGGCGACGAACTCCTCTTTGACAACATCGTCGAGATCCTTGTTGACGCGCCCATACCCAGAACTCACCTTCTCGGCATGGTATGCCTGGTACGGGGCATTTTTGACATATCCCCACGCCGCATCGACGAACTGGTCGTAAAGTTCCGGGTGCTCCTGACGCATCAGGTGGGTAAGCTCATGCCCAAGAACCGCCAAGTGCGGGCGTTTGGATTCCGCATTCAGAAGGATCTCGTTGCCGCGCTGCACGCCGTTCGGGATGGGCGTCCTGGCTGGGGCGTTCTCGGCCAATTGAAAACCCTTCACATTCCAGCCGACGGCCTCGGCAATCTTTTGTATGAAATGATCGACTGGCGCGGAGGTATAGGCGTTACGCGCGATGGGCCTGCCGGTCATCATTTCCATGTGACGACGCAGTGAATCGAGCGCCTCATTGGTCGCATGCACTTCGTCACGATGGAATTGCTCGGCGGTGTCGAACAAGGCGGCAGGCTGAATCTCGTACTTCGCTGCGCCCGCCCGCACGGACAGTTGGCTCACCGGCAATGTAGCGGAGCGGTTGCCGTTCGGTAGCGCGACCGTGATCTTCCACTGATCCAGGTTGATGGCGCCTTCGGATGATGGAACATCGATCCGCGTGACGATGGCATCGACCGCTTTCCCGCCCGATCGTAGCGTGATCGGAGCGCCCACCCCCGCCATGTCCAGCACGCCGCGCAGCCTGCTCATTTGCGACAGCGCGTTGATTTGGAAGGCGTCACGAGCACCCGTGTTTTCAATCCTGGCGGCGGCCGCTTCGAGCCAATCAAGGAATTTTTCCTGCGTCCTGGCGATGATCGACTCTGCTTGCTTGCGCCCCTCGATATGGATCTGCTCCAAGCTCCTGACCGAGTACCCGAATGCCTTCCGCGCCTCGGCGGCGACTTGCTCCTTGGTGAAGGATTTCTTATCGTCTGCCTTGCCGGAGGAAAACGGTCGTTCTGGCGCGCTCGAATAATCAGCCTGAAAGTTGTCGCCCGCGCCGGCTTGCGGTGCCGCTGCTTGCGGTTGATCCCCCGCCTTGAGCTGGGCAATGATTTCGCGATGCGCAGTCCGTACCCGATCCAGGTCGGCAGTCTGTTTGAATTCCTTTTTCAACTCGACAGCAAGATCCTTGGCCTTCTGTGCGTCGCGCTTCGCCTCGTCGCGGCTACTTTTCGGCACGTCGGCCAAGCCGTCGATCCAATTATTCAGTCGGGCGATAAAGCCGCTGGCTGATATCTCATCTGTAGGGCCATAGCTGAATAGCGATGCTTCACCGATATCTTTTTGCAGCGCATGCAACGACGCCAAGCGCATGTCACCACGGGTTTGGACGTTGAATTTGAACTCGACCCCGCGATAGGCAATCGGATTGCCCTCGTCCTTGCCGACGGCTGCGGTGATCTCATCGCCAATGTGCTTCGCAGTCAATGCCTTCGGATCATCGATCCGTTTGCCGCCGATCGTGATCGAGAATGTATCCTTTGGCAGCACGCTCTTGGCGGCGCGCTCATAGTTACCGGCCCTGGTGATGTAAAACTTCTCGCTGCGCAGCGCGCTGGCGATGTTGTTCTCAATGGTGTGTTTATTGCGCTTGAAGGCAATATCCAGCGATTCGAGCCTATTGAGCTCGGTGCGTAGCTTGATCTCCTGCTCGATCAGGGGATTGCCCGAGGCGGCGGCTTTCATCTCGCCAGCGTTGGCCGCCTCCCCTCCCACATCCTCGACCACCCGCACCGTTGCATCGCCGCGGCGCAGTTGCTCAACCCCATTGGCCTTGTGCTCGATCAATTGCCACATGCGCGTATCGTAGGTCTGCTTGGTGGCGTAGCGGAGGAGTTCAACCTCGAAGCCTGCCGGATCGCGCTCATACAGCTTGTTGCCCTGGCGCAAAATCCGCCCTTCGCGCTGCTCCAGGTCCGAGGGCCGCCACGGCGCATCGATGTGATGCAACCCCACGAGTCGTTCCTGCACGTTCATGCCGGCACCCATCTTGCCGGTCGAACCAAACAGCACGCGAATATCGCCACGGCGCACCGACGCGAAGAGCTTGCGCTTCTTATCGGCGGTGTCGTAGTCGTGAATGAACGCGATCTCGTTGGCCGGGATGCCGCCCTTTATCAACTTGCCGCGCAGATCGTCATAGACCGAGAACCCGGATTGATCGGCCAGAAGATCGTCCATGCTGATCGTTTCTTCCTCACCCTTGGCGATCGACTCCTCTTCGGATACCTCAGTTTCCGGGGTCTCCTGCGCCTGTGCGGTGGCCTTGCCTTTGGCGCTCTTGGGTGTGGACAGATCCAGGAACACCAGTTGCGCCCCCTTGTCCTGGCGCCACTGGTCATAGATGCGCTTGATCTGGACGGCGGCCTTGTTGACCTTCGACTCCGGGTTGTCACCGGCCGCTGAATCGACCAACCGATAATCCAGCCCGGCCTTGCGCGCATCGTTGGTGATTTTGAGCATGTTGTCGATGCGCGGGTCCTTGACATGCGGCAGCGAATCAATGCGATCGAGAATCGATCCGGGCGTCCAGCCCACCACATTCCCATCTTCGTTCTTGACTGCCTCGCCGAAGAATCGCGCCTGCTGGGCAGAGCGATCCGCGACGATGAGTTGCGGCCTCCCGCCCTTGATCTTGGGCACCGGCCACACCTTGCCCTGAGCTTTGGACTGCTCCTCCAGGTCGCGCGTGGTGATCACGTCGGCGAAGGAGCGGTACAACGACATCAATTCGGGCATGTTCACGAATTGCGCGAAGCGACTCTTCATGCGATAGCCGGTGCCGCTGGTGTCAACCTCGTACACGTTGGCGACATTTCCGAATGATCCGGCCCACCCATCCAGCGTATGAATGCCGCGGTCGCGCAGCGCATCGTATGCGAGGAAGCGCTGCATCGTGAACATCTCGACCAGCGAATTAGATACCGGCGTTCCAGTGGCAAAACCCATGAGTGCCTGCCCGCCGTAGGCTTTGTTCAGGTAGCGCGTCTTCACGAACAGGTCGAAAGCGCGCGACGATCCTTGCGGGCTACCCAACCCTGCGGTGCGCATCGATGTGAAGAAAAACAAATTCTTGAACTCATGCGCTTCGTCGACGAACATGCCGTCCACTCCGAGTTCGTCGAACGTGACGACCGCGTCTTTCTTACCACCGCGCTGCTTGGCGTTGTTCAGCTTTTCTTGCAGGCCGGCGCGAATACTCTCCAATTCGCGCGTTAAATTGCGAGATTCCTTGCTCTTTGATCGCTTGGCCTCCTCGATGGCTCCCATGATGTCGGTGAGTTGCTCGCTGACGACCTCCTGCATGGCGTCCTCGGGCATGCCGATCTTCTTGAACGAGTCGCGGGCAACGATCACCGCATCCCAATCGCCGGTCGTGATCCTGGAGAACAAGCGTTGCCGGTTCGCCTTGTCGAAGTCCTTCTCGGTAGTGGCAAGGATGTTGGCGTTCGGATAGATCCGGTAAAAATCGTCTCGCCACTGGCGCACCAGATGGTTTGGCACCACGAGCATCGGCTTGCGCGCGATGCCAAGGCGCCGTGACTCCATGACCGTCGCCACACCAACCGCCGTCTTGCCGGCACCCACCACATGATCCAGCATGAATGTGCGGTCCTGCAGTGCCCGCCATATCGCGTTTTTCTGGTGCGGGCGCATCTGGAATGCGGGCGACGAGCCGGGCAGGGTCAGATGCGCCCCATCGTACTTCTTGGGCGCCTCGGTGTTGTAGGTATCGTTGTAGAACCGCGCCAGACGCTCGCGGCGATCGGCGTCCGCCCATAACCAGTCTTTGAATGCCTGAGCGATTTCGTCGGCTTTGGCCTGCGCAGCGGCCGTCTCTGCCTGATTGACGACATAGTTTGGTTCGCGCGAGGTCCCCATGTTGTCGCGTACCATCGGAACGCGGTTGGCTAGCAAGTCGTCGATCAGACTACTCGCCGATTTACGCGGCGTCCCCCACGTCTGCGTTTCGGCGACATTATCGCCGTGCCCCTCGAAACTCCAGCGGCCAATGGCCGGGATGAAATGCGCTTGGTGGTTGCCGCCTTTCAGAAGATGATTGGCGAAGGCCGCGACATCTTCGCCCGGCACCCATGGCGAGCCCAGTCGCACGGAAATGTCCAGCGCTTCGATGTCCGGTGGGATGACCTTGGACAGCGCTTCGACGTTATCGCGAAACTCCTCGCGGCCAGCATCCAAGGCAGCTTGCGCCAGGGCGAGCTTCGCTTTGACCGGACCTCCCAGATACACGTCCGCATGCACATGCGAGCCGTCCGGATCCAGATAGACCAGGCCCTTCAACCCCCGCAGGATATCCTCGCTGCTGCGCCCACCGAGCAACTTGGACATGAACGGCAGGTCGATGCGGCCGCGCTCGTTCAATGAGGCCAGCAGGGCGTCCTTCGGTGTTTCGGCCTTCACTGTTGGGGCGTAGGGAAACAGCACCCGCTTGGCGAAGATGTCAGCCTTGGTCGCCGATGGGCCGCGCGGCGGTTCGCCCAGTTTGGCGGCCACCGCCTCCGACAGACCTGGGTTGTAGTCGGCTTCCAGGGATTCCAGCAACGGCAAATCTACTTCATCGCGTAGCGCGAGCCGGTTCGGCGCGTTGTTTATGTAGCCGTGCCGCTTCACGAAAGCGTCGTAGGCTCCGTTGAGTTTCTTGCGCGCAGCCTCGATCGAGGATTTGGGGTCGTTGCTCAACTCGCCGCGCATCAAGGTGCGCAATGCATCGCGGACGCCGAGCACGCCCTTGACTCGCTCCAACTGCGTTGCGCTTTTTGGCTCCTGCTGGGCGAATCGCTTGCGGTCCTCCACATCAGGGAGTCGTTGGCCGATCTTGCCGTCCGGGGTGACGAACAGCCCGCCCACCTTGAGCGTCGCCGGCATGATGCCGTTGACATCAACGAGGGCGTCGATGTTGGCCGTCTGCGGCTTGAATACATCGGCGGGCAATTGCTCGATCGCCTTCGCCAAGGCGTTCTCCAGATCCATGCCCGGCCGGGCCACGAGCGCGGGCGTTCCAGACCGATACATCGTGCCGGCCAACTTCATATCACCCAACATCATGTCGGGATGGGCGATGAAGTAGGCGTTGAGCGGCATCTTCTCGCCCTGGGTGTTCTCGTACTCGCCGGTGGTCACCCAATCGCGCGAACCGGCTTCGCCCTGCGGCAGTTTTTGCAGGAACACGATGTCGGTCGTGACCTCGGTGCCGGCGTTCTCCAGGAATGCGTTGTTGGGGAGGCGGATGGCGCCCAGCAATTTCGTGCGATCGGCGATCCACTCTCGAGCGATCGGCGTTTTGGCATCCATGAACGAATTGGATACAACCATCGCCAGGATGCCGCCCTCGCGCAGAGCGTCAATCGACTTGGCAAAAAAGAAATTATGGATGGATAGCCCGCGCGGCAGGTCCTTGTTGTGCTGATCCGAGAGCGATTCGGAGCCGAACGGCGGATTACCGACCGCCACATCGTAGGATCCGCTGCGGATATTGACTTCTTGGAACCCACGTCCGGGCAGCACATTCTGACGCTGATACAGGTGTTTCAGAATCGCGCCGGTAGTGGTGTCCAGTTCGATCGCGGTGAAGGACGATCCGCTGCGTGCCGCCCCGGCCAACCCAATGAAGTGGCCGATGCCTGCAGCCGGTTCGAGAACGCGCCCGCGGGAGAATCCCATTTTGGCGAGCGCCGCCCACACGCCGCGCACGATCGGCCGCGAGGTGTAGTGCGCGTTCAGCGTCGAGGCGCGCGCCGCCGCGTATTCAGCCGGCGTGAGCAGGTCGGCGAGTTCGCGGTATTCCTTGTCCCAGCTTTTGTCCTCCTGATTGAATGCCTGCTTGAGTCCGCCCCATCCTACGTACTTGACTAGCACCTGTTGCTCGTCGGGTGTGGCGCGCCGCCCCTCTCCCTGCAAGACGTGCAGCAACTTGATGGCGGCGATATTGTTGCGAAACTTGGTCTTGGGTCCACCTTCTCCTAGCTTCGCGTCTGCCTCGATCGTGTAGTCACGGGGCGGATTCAGGGCAGAAGCGGAGGCCCGGCTAGCTGCAGTTTTTCGTGATCCGACAGGTGGCTGTATTGCTCCCCGGCCATCGACTCCAGCGCCTCCTGCTCCAGGCTCGCTTGTTCTGTCAGAGATTTCAGAAGCGTCCCCGCGTGTTCCATCTTGCGCACCGCTCGCAGATCGTGGCCGATCCACCGATCCAAGATCCGCTGCACCAACACCGGCTCCTGGCTGATCTTCTCCCGCAACCGCTGACTGAGATTCGTTGCCGAGAGTAGGCTGTGGTCCGTTGGCATTGTCCGGCTCCTTCTTGACGACTGCGTTCTTGTCGCCATAAGCCGGTTTTTCGGGCGTTATCGCGACATCACTTGACTTCTGTTCATCGACGGTCAGGTAATCGCCATCGTGCTTCACCTCGATCTTCATGCCGGCCCGTGTTGGCACCATGCTTACCGGCTCGGTCGTCCGCACTCCACCCTCGACGATCGAGCGCACGCCGCGCTCATCCTCGTAGACGGTCT
>JBJXGL010000090.1:0-3632 GCA_046160365.1 Aestuariivirga sp.
CGATTGCCGCCGGCAGCAGCGCGAACGGCAAAGCCTGAAAGGCAAGCAAGGTGCACCCGCCCATGAAAATGGCCGCAATCCCGCACATCGCAGCGAGGAGATACTTCATCTCGCCGCTTTCGACCGCACCATGCGCTCGCGAGCAGCGCTGTCGCGGTAGAAGAGATTGTAGGTATCGAAGGGAATGATCTGGCCGGCGGGCGTTACGAAATGCACACAAGAGCGCTTGACCCGGCCGATGCAGAAATTGTGGGCGTCGAGAAATTCGACGATAGCGATGCGGAAGATATTCTCGTACCCCATGCCTTCCGGCACCGGCACCTGCGGCAGGCAGCACAGCAGCGCATCGAGCTTTTCGGGATTGTTGCACTCGGCCGTCGACAGCGAGAAGAAGCTGAGGATCTGCTTGTGCAGGTCGGGGTACTTTTCGAAGGTGATGGCATTGGGCAGCGCCTCCACCAGCATGTCGCGGGGGAAGAAGGATGTGATTGGCGCAATCTTGTCGCCGTTCCTGAGCGCATAACCGATGGCGATCGACTCCGGATTGCAGGGCAGCGGAATGATGTCGCCTGCCCCGAACGGCGTTCCCGCGTCGATGATGGCGCGGCGGATATCCGAAAGCACGAAGCGGTCCGTGGCGGGATCGAAGCCTTCATTGCGGCCTGCGTCCTGAATGGGCTGGAAAGTGATGCCGCGGACGCATTTGAAAGTGAGCGCGTGGCGGATTATGTCGCCCAACTCATCGTCGTTCAGTCCACGCTTCACCACGACAACGAGGGTGGTCGAAATCGATTCCCGTTCAAGGGCTTCCAGCGCTTCCCTCCGAATCCGGGTGAGATCGGCGCCACGCAATTCCTTGAGCACCGAGGGCTTGAGCGAGTCGAATTGCAGATAGACTTCGAAGCCCGGCTTGAACGACGCCAGCTGTTTCACGAAGTCCGGCTCCTGCGCGATGCGAATGCCGTTGGTGTTGAGCATGATATGGCGGATGGGCCGCCGTTTTGCCGCTTCGATGATCTCGATAATCTGCGGATGAATGGTGGGCTCGCCGCCTGAAAGCTGCAGCAGGTCCGGCTCGCCTTCACTTGCCACCAGCGCGTCCATCATGCGCTCGATTTCGGCCAGCGGACGGTGATAGGTCTTGGCCGTCGAGGAGTCCGCGAAGCAGACTGGGCATGTGAGGTTGCAGGCCTCGTTCACATCGATGAGCGCCAGGCACGAATGCTGCTCGTGATCGGGGCAAAGGCCGCAATCGTAGGGGCAGCCTTCCTCTGTGCGCGTCTGGAACACATGCGGCCGGTCGCCCGGTTTGATGTAGTCCTGCGCCAGTTTGTAGTAGGCGATGTCGGTGGAGACGAGCGCCTTTTCCACGCCATGCGTCCTGCACCGCTTCAGATAGTAGACGTTGCCATCGTCAAAGATGACTTTGGCCGGCACCAGCGCGAAGCACTGAGAGCAGAGCGACGTCGTCTGCCCGTGGAACACATAGGGCGAAACCTTGCGAAGCGGCGCGTTCATTGTGGCCTCTCCCGCGGTCCAAAAAGATCGGCGGTCCAGTCCGGCCCCATGAGGCCGATCCCCGCTGTGATGAGTCCGAGCAAGCTGAAGAACCCGACGGGCGGAACCGTCAACCCGAAGAAGCCGACAACGCCAGCAGACAGAAGTCCTGAAAGCACGGTGAAGATACGAATCAGGATGCGGTCCTGCCCCCTCTGTCCGCTTTGCGAGGCCTCGACGGCGTTCGCATAAATCACCGTGAACAGGCCCGAGAAGAACGGTGGCGCGGCAACAATGAGGGCAAGAACCCAGACCAGAAAGGAAATTCCCGGGATCGTTTCAATGCCAAAGAGCCGCAGGCCCGCCTCCCACAAGAAGACGATGAGCAGTCCCATGCCAAGGCCGCCCGCGATCTGCAGCCAGCCAACAACCCGGCACCAGAAGTCAGCGCGGTTCATGATGGATTGCCTGTCCCCGCATCATGGCCAGGGAATAAATCACGAGTCCCAGACAAATGAAATGGAAGAGATTGAACGCGCCAACGAGCGCCGCGTACGGCTTGAGGAACTCCCAGAGAAACCGTTGGGAGGCATAGACAAGCACCAGCAGATAGAAGCCGTTGGCCATGAACCATGCATTCCGCCGCGCCAGAAGAACAAGCGCCACGACGAGAAATGCCAGCATGGTGAACGACTCGTAGAGCTGCACCGGATGCCGCGCGATGCCATCGCCAAAGTCATGGCCCCACGGCAAGGCTGTGGGTGTGCCATGAGTGTTGTCTTCAAGACCCGATAGGAAACATCCCCACCGGCCAACAACCACGGTCGTCGAAAAGGCGGGCACAAAGATAATGCCGGTGGAACCCTTGATGCCGCGAAGTCTCTTGAAGAGTTCGATTGCGGCAATCGCGCCCGCCAGCGCGCCGATGATGCTGCGCCCTACGATTTCAAAACCCGAAAGCCAGAGGTTCAAGGTTCCAAGTCCGAATCCCCCGACCGCCGCACCGGCAATCAATGCCAGAGCGTACCCCGCTCCAGCCGATTCGATGCGTTGCGCCGCCTCGCGGAGCCGCCAGCGATAGACCAGAACGGTCATCGCCAGGGCTGAGAATGCGGCCAGAAGATCGAACACGGAGTGGAGGATCACTCGCGCCTTATTGCAGGCTTCAGTTCCTCAGGCTATCGCGATGTCGTTGCCGAGCGAGGCTATCGTATTGGCGGCCAGATAGTTCCACAGCGTAATGCTGTTTCCTCCGCCCAGATCGATCCGGACATGTGCTCCGGCTTGCGAGGCGGCGGCGAGAACTGCCGAGGCGTTGGCGAAGCCAAATGCTGGGTCGATGTAGAGCGTATCCACATCGTTGACGAAATCCAGGATCGTATCCGCGCCATTGCCGGGATCGAAGAGGAATCGGTCCATGCCGGCATTGCCATAAAGATAATCGTTTCCGGCCTCGCCTTGCACGATGTCGTCTCCCGCATCGCCGAAGATGCGGTCGATGCCGGGACCTCCGAAGAGCCGGTCGCCGCCATCGCCGCCGTAGAGTCTGTCGTCGTTGGCGCCGCCATAGAGCCAGTCGAGACCAAGGCCTCCGAACAGCGTGTCATTCCCGGCATCGCCCCCGATGTAACGGTCATCGCCATCTCCGCCATCTGCACGGTCGTTCCCCGCACCGCCATGGAGCGTGTCAATTCCTGTGCCGCCAGTCAGCATGTCGTTTCCTTCCTCGCCATAAGCGGTATCGTTGTCGGCGCCGCCGTCGAGGCGGTCATTGCCGAAGCCGCCGCGGATCGTGTCGTTGCCATTGCCGCCGGAGATCGTGTCGTCGCCGTCGTCCGCTTGCGGATCGATGCGGAAAACCTCGCCGTCCAGTCCGATGATGTAGAGATTGCCGTTTCCGTCTTCCGCGAAGGAGGAGATGCCGTCGACTGTTCCACCCGAGACGACAAGCTGAGCCGTGCGATTGACGAATTCGGTCGCGACGCCATTCACCACCTTGATCGACCAGAGCTGGTCGGTGACGAAATCGGCGAAGAAGTAGTGGCCCTGAAGCCCGGGCGATGTGCCGCGATACACATAGCCGCCGGTAATCGAAAACCCGCCATTCGGAGCACCAACATGCCCGTAGTCGACGA
>JBJXGL010000091.1:0-8319 GCA_046160365.1 Aestuariivirga sp.
AGGCGAAGCCGCTCCACCGGAATGCCCGTGGCGCGCGCGGCATTTTCGTTGTCGCCCATCGCCAGCGTATGGCGGCCGAAACGCGAATAAGCGAGCGCGTAATGCGCGGCGATGGCCACGAAGGCGAGAATGATCACCGGTGTCGGAATGCCGAATGGGCGGCCTTGGCCGAGATAAACGACGACGGAGGGAAGCCCATAGATCGCGCCGCCATTCGGCGAGATGATGAAGGATAATCCGCGCGCGATGCCGAGCATGCCGAGTGTCACGATGAAAGCCGGGATGCGGGTCTTGGTGACGAGCAGGCCGTTGATGAAACCGGCGGCAGCACCTGTGCCGAGCGCGCCGATGATAGCCATAAACCAGGGCAGTTCCAGCACCACGCAAAAATATGCACCAACCACGCCTGCAAGCGCCATGACGGAGCCGATGGAGAGATCGAGCCCCGCGGAAGAGAGAATAAGTGTTGCCGCGATCGCCAATACGCCGATGGTGGTGGAGGCGAGCAGGATGTTGAGGAAATTCGATACCGAGAGAAAGAACGGCGAGGCGATGCTCAATGCGATGCACAGCACGGCGAGCACGATGAGCGATTCGAGCCGCATGTGCAGCTTGTCTTCGAAGAAGAACTGCAGCCGCCGCCAAGTGTCGTCCGCCGTTGCAGTTGAAGTCGCCGCCATGCCGTCGAGCTCCGATGAATGGCGCGCGGGGAAGCGAGAACTAACCCCGCGCGCCGTGCCGTCCTATGGTTATTTCACGAATTCGAGCATCGGCTCCTTGCCGGCCTCGATCACATCCTTGGTGAGAACGAGAGTCGGCACATAGAGGACTTCATCCACCTTGCCGCCTTCAGCCACCTTCTTGACGTTCTCGAGCGCCTGCTTGCCCACGAGATATGGAAGCTGGGCGACGGAGGCAGTGAGACGGCCTTCCTTGATCGACTTCACCGCATCCGAGTTGCCGTCGACGCCGATCACCGTCACCTGATCGCCCTTGCTCGCTGCGAACACGGTTTCGACCGCGCCCAGCGCCATACCGTCATTGGCGGCAAAGATCGCCACGAGATCGGGATGCTTGGTCAGGATGTCGTTGGTGATGTTGGCCGCCTTGCCGCGATCCCAGTCGCCGGGAAGCGAGGCCACGACCTCGAGGCCGGGGGCCAATTCCTTCAGCTTGTTGGCGAAGCCGTCGGCGCGCTTCTTGCCGGTGATGTTCCCGGAAAGGCCCTCGATGACGAGCACCGGACCCTTGGCGTCCTTGCCGAGCTTGCCGACCAGGAACTCCGCTCCTTGCGCGCCCGCCGCGGTGTTATCCGAGCCGATGTGGAAGGCGATGTTGACGCCCGCGTCCATGGTGACCTTCGGATCGAGATTGTTGTCGAGGTCGACGACCGGAATGTTCATGGCATTCGCCTGCTTGAGGCAGGGCAACAGAATGGTCGAGTTGATCGCAGCCGTGATCATGACCGCGGGTTTGCGCTCGAGCATGGTGTTGCAGGCGTTGAGCTGCGGCTCGGCCGCCTGATCGCTCTCGACGGCTTGCAGATAGTACTCAACACCGGCGGCATCGGCGCCGGCTTTGACGCCTTGCTCCATCGCGCCCCAGAAGGGGTTGGCAAGGGTCTTCATCAGAACGCCGTAGACGGGCTTCTCCTCGGCTTGCGCGGTTGCGCCGAAGGCAACGAGTGCCGTTGCCGCCAGCAGAAATTTGAATCGCGTCATAGGGGTCCTCCACTGTGAAGTCTGTTGTTGAGTTTGGCACGAATGGCGCTGCCGTTGCTTCTATCCACAGTCTGCGCGGAGCGCCCGCGCGCGGCGTGGTGGTTCACCGGTTTGCCGCTGGCCTCTGCGAGCGACTCCCGGAATTCGACGATGCAAGGTAACTCGATGCGGCTTTTCTCGCCGCGGGGATCGGCGATCCTCGTCATCAGCCGCGCCCATGCTGCCTCCGCGAGACTCTCAACCGGTTGCACAACTGCGGCCACTGGCGGATGCATGACCTGCATCCATTCGAAGTCGTCGAAGCCTGCGAGTGACACGTCTTCGGGAACGCGAAGCCCGCGCCTGGCGATTTCTTTCAACGCCGCGAGTGTTGCCGGATTGAACAATGCGAAGATGGCTCTTGGAGTTGAGCCGCGCGAGAACCGTTTCGCCATGGCGCGCGAGGCATCGTCCTGGCCATGAGTGCCGCATTCGAGAATTTCGATGTCCATGCGGCCCGACGCTTCGGCGGCTTTGCGCACGCCTGCAAGCCGCTCCGCCATATTGGGAACGGAGGGCGATGAAATGGCGACCAGCAGCTTGCGATGGCCAAGCTCATGGAAACGCCGCACCATGGCATGGCTCGAGCGCGCATTGTCGACGCCGATGCCATCGAAATCGCGCGATCGCGCAACGCGGTCGAGCAACACGAGAGGCACGCCTTTCTGCTTCAGGCGTTTGCCCGCAAAACTGGCATTGGAATGCGGAACCAGAAGGATGCCGGCCACGCGCCAGTCGAGCAGCGCTTCGATCTGGCGGCGCTCGGCCATGTCGTCTTCGCCGCTGCTGACGGTGACAAGCCGGTAGCCGCTCGCTTCCGCATGCTTCTCGATGGATGCAACGAGCGCGCCAAAGAACGGATTGCGGAAATCGGGCACGATGAGTCCGGCGATATTGCGGGTATTGCGGCGAAGATTGGCGGCAAGCGGATCGGACCGGTAGTCCAGCGCACGCACCGCCGCTTCCACGCGCGCGCTGTTGTCCGAGCCAACCGTTGTGACCCCGCGCAGCACCTTGGAAACCGTTGCGGTCGAAACACGCGCGCGCTTCGCCACGTCGTAGATCGTGGGTCTTGTCGGCGCGGCCTTAGGCTCTGCGGCTGTTCGCGGCACGCGGGTGGTCCTCCCGATGGACGAAAACGATAAACCGGTTTACGCTTTGCTGTAAACCGATTTATTCAAAGCAAAGCGAGCGAGCATTCTCATGTCCAAGCTTCCTCTCGTCATTTCCATTCCCGAGCCACGCACGCTTGATCTCATCTTCACGCCTGACAGTTTCATGGAGTTGAAGCACGACTATCGGGTCGTTGAAATTGACCGGCCCGAGGACATGACGCCGCATTTAAGCGAAGCGCAGTTCATCATTGGCCAGCCGCCATTGCCGCGCGCCGTTCTGGAGAAAGCGCCGAAGCTCAAGGCGATCTTCAATGTCGAAACCAATTTTCTCGACAACATGGACTATGGCTTCTGCTTCGAGAAAGGCATTCACGTTTTGACCACAGGCCGCGTGTTTGCCGTGCCGGTGGCGGAGATCGGACTTGGTCTTGCGCTGGCGCTCGAGCGCAACATCGTGGGCGGCGACCGTGATTTTCGCGAAGGCCGCGAACTCTGGGGCGGCGACGGCAATCAGGACGCGCGGCTCATCACTGGCGGCAAGGTGGGGTTCATCGGCTTCGGCGATCTGGGGCGCGCGCTCTACCGGCTGCTCGCTGGTTTCCGCGCCGATATCAAAGTTTTCGATCCGTGGCTGCCGCCGAGCTTGCTGGCTGAGCAGGGGATCGCCATGGCAAGCCTCGACGAGGTGCTCAAGGCGAGCGACGTGATCTTTGTTGTGGCGTCCGTGACGTCGGACAATGGCGGCTTTCTCGGCAAGAGCGAATTCGCCAAGATGAAGAAGGGCGCGAGCTTTGTGCTTCTAAGCCGTGCTGGCATTGTCGATTTCGAGGCGCTGATGGACGCGGTGCGCAAAGGCCACATCAAGGCGGCGAGCGATGTGTTTCCGGAGGAGCCGCTGCCGCGCGATCATCCGGTGCGGAAGATCGAGAACTTCGTTCTCTCCGCGCATCGCGCCGGTGCGCTCGATGTGGCGTTCAAACAGATGGGCCGCATGGTGCTGGACGACATGGCGCTGATGGCACGCGGCCTGCCACCCGTCACCTGCCGCCGCGCCGAGCGCGAAACCGTGAGCCGGATGCGCTCGAAACCTGTCACGCGGAATTAGTCTTCGTTGCTGTAAGGCCGGGGTGTGTTGAGCACCGGCTCTTCGCGCGCCACGGGCCGGAGCGCCGGGCGATTTTCGCCGAACACCGGCGGGCGCGGACTGGGGCGCAGTGGAATGGTGCTGGCGGACGAACGCCTCTCTTCCATGTCGGCAGGCACGGGCCTCGCGCCAATTCCGCTTTCGATGACGACGTCAGCGGGGCCGCCGATCAGAACCAGATGCTCGACGCCGTCGCGCTTCACCAGCACGAGACGGCGTGTCTGATCGAGCTCGTAGAATTCCGATACGGCAAGCCTTGAGCCGCGGCGCCCGCGAATCCTCTGGTTGAGCTGGCGGTAGACGAGAATGCCGATCAAGAGCAGCACCACGAGGATGCCGAGGCCGATCAGGAGCGTTGCGTATTGCGTGATAAATTCCATCGTTTTCCCCTCGATTTCCTCGCCTTTTAGCACGATTGGGCCGTGAGGGAAGTGTGCCTAGGGTGGGGGCCTCGGGCACGCCCCCGGACCGTCATTCTTGCTACTTCCGGCTTTGGAGTTTACTTTGCGTCGATTGTGGGGGGCGTTAACACTCAGCCGGAGGAGACCATCATGGCCAAAACAGCAAAACGCGCCGCCAAGGCAGCACGTAAAGTCGCGAAGAAACCGGCGAAGGCAGCAAAGCCATTGAAGGATCAGACACCCAACCTGGGCGACGACGTTGAGGCAGTTTCGGTACGCCGTGCACCGGCTGCCGTGAAGAAGGCGGGCGCCGCGCGAGCCGCAATGGGAACGCGGGCAAAACCCATGGCGGGCCCCATCGCATGGCGCGTGGCGGCGAGCCTCGAGAAGCTCCGCAAGCAGATCAATGCCAGGGCCCCGAACCGCTCCAAGTTGAGCGACGGCGGCATCGGCGACACCAATCACAAGAACCGCAAATCCGACCACAACCCCTGGGTCATCGATGGCGGAAGGGGCGTGGTCACCGCGCGCGACATTACCCATGATGCGGCACGCGGCTGCAATTGCCACAAACTCGCGGAATCGCTCAGAGGCAGCCGCGACAAGCGTATCAAATACATCATCTGGAACAGGCGCATCTGCAGCTCGTCCCCGCAGAAGGGCATGCCCGCCTGGGCCTGGCGCAACTATGTCGGCAAGAACGGCCACACGCACCACATGCATATTTCGGTGCAGCCGCTCAAGTCCCTGTACGACAGCGAGAATCCGTGGTCGTTCCTGCTCACCTGAGCAGCCGCACAACCGATTTTTCTTGAACCGGGGACGGCACTTCTTATCTCTCTTAGGCAACACTGAGAGGAGACCGGGAATGACATACGCAGCATCGGCATCGATCGATCAGGCCGAAGGGCAGGGTGCTCATGAGGCGCAGCGCACACGCGGCTGCGGCTGGGGCAAGACCCGCTGGTCGGCGCTGGAGATCGGCGCCATGGTGGGTGGCTTTATCGTGTTCTGGCCCCTGGGCCTGCTTGCCCTCTTCCTCAAATGGAAGAACGGCGAAATGTGGAAAGGCGCATCCGATGGATGGGCGCCGTGGTCGACATGGAAGAAACCCGACATGAACCAGTTCCATCAATGGAAGCAGGGCTTCCAGGGCGGTTATGCCTCGTCCGGCAACGCCGCCTTTGACGACTACAAGCGCGAACAGCTGAAGCGCCTCGAAGAAGAGCGCCGCAAGCTTGAGGATGAGCAGAAGGCGTTCTCGGCCTACATGGAACGCCTGCGCCGCGCCAAGGACCAGGACGAGTTCGACCGCTTCATGGCGGAGCGAAACGCCCCGCCCCCGGCGCCGGAAGCTCCGGCAGCCTGAACCAATTCGCAATCAGCATGGAAGCCCGGCGGAAACGCCGGGCTTTTCTCATTTCTGGAGACGATTGTGACATTTGCCACTTCGGCGATGCGGGCGTCTGTGCTACTTTAAAGCGAGCAGACTTGGCGGCAGTCCTGGTTTTCGCAGCGCAGTAGGTTCACGCGATAGGAGGCTGTTATGGCGGAGTTTATCAAAGTCGGGCCCGAGCAAGATCTTCAAGGATTTCAGCACAACATCGCGGGCCTCACAAACGGCGGATATGTCGTCACCTGGACCGACAGAACCTATGACGCCGAATTCGACGAAGAAACCGTATTGATCCACACGACGGTCTACGATGCGGCCGGCAACGAAGTTTCCCAGGTGCTGAACGAGAGCATCACCTATTTCACCAGTTCCTTTTTCGAGAGTCTGAGCTTTTTCTATGTCGATGTGATCGGTTTGGGCGATGGCGGGTTCGCCGTGAATTACTCCGTCAACGACATGACGATTTCGGTTTTCAACGAGGAGATTAACAAAGCCTATAATAGTTCCGGACAACTGACGGGAACCTTCGGTTACGTGTTTGAGCAGGGCGGGGTGTTCGATGGCGCGACTTCGCCTGGTTATTCCGCTCAAGTATCGCTGACAAATGGCAACATCGCGCTGCTGTCATTTATCTGGACCGATGAAGATGTGACAGCCGAGATTTTTACGACCGCAGGCACCCAGATCGGATCGGCCGTCAACTGCAATGTGAATGATCTCGGCTTCGGTTTGAGCACGGACCCAGAATTGTCGGTCAGCGCCCTCAACGGCGGCGGCTTTGCGGCAATCTGGACCGACCAGTCTTTGGTGTCCGACGGTGACAACAGCGGCACATCGATCAACATGCGCCTCTTTGACAGCACGGCCGCAGCGCTCACTGGCCAGATCCGGGTCAACACTTCAACCACCGGCGACCAGAGTGATGCGGTATCGACACGGCTTAACAACGGCAACTTCGTCGTGGTGTGGACCGACGAAGGAGGCAATGGCGGTGACGCGGGGCGAGGTATCAAGGGGCAAATGTTCACAGCCGCGGGCGTTGCGATCGGTGGAGAATTTATCGTCAACGGTACTACGGCCGGCAATCAGCAAAATGCTTCGGTCACAGTTCTTTCGAATGGAAAGTTTGTCGTCGTCTGGGAGGACAGCAACCCCGGCGCCGACGATGCCGATGGCTGCATTCGCGGACAGATTTTCGCTGAGGATGGAACGAAACTCGGCGCGGAATTCCTGGTCAACAATATCGCAGCAGGCGCGCAGGTGGCGCCGGAAGTCACGGCACTTGCCAATGGCAAATTCGCCGTGATGTGGGGCGGCGGACACGTGCAGATATTCAATGCCGGCGACTTCATTGCACCTTCGATTGGCGCTCTGTCGGCAAATGCGGCCTTGGAATATGCTTCGAACGGAACTGTTGTAGGCACGGTCGCGGCAATGGATGCGAGCGCCATCACCTATTCGCTGGTGAACAACGCGGGCGGGCGCTTTGCGATCGATGCAATGACCGGACAGATTACGGTGGCGGATGGGCTGCTGCTCGATCGCGAGCAGGCGGCATCGCATCTCGTCCGCGTCAGAGTCGAAGATGCGTCGGGCAATGTTGCCACGCGCGATTTCATCATCAATGTCGGCAATGTCGCGCCGGAGTTCCTTCTGGGCGATGCGCGCGCCAACACCTTCGTGGGTGGGGCTGGTGCTGACTTCTTCAGCGGTGCAGCGGGCAACGATCTTCTTGACGGCGGCGTCGGCACCGACACGCTGCGCGGCGGCTTCGATGACGACCGCTTCTATGTCGACAATGCCGGCGACAGCGTGATCGAGTTTGCGGGCCAGGGCAACGACACTGTGTTCACGACGGTCAGTTACGCACTGGCCGCGGGATCGTCAGTTGAGACGCTGCGCACCGGCAATGTTGCGGGAACCACCAATCTCATTCTCACCGGCAATGCATTCGCCAACACCATCCTCGGCAATGCCGGCAACAACCGCATCGACGGCGGTGCGGGCATTGATGACATGAGAGGCTCTCTCGGCAACGATCTCTATTATGTCGACAACGCGGGCGACCTGGTCACGGAAGCAGCGGCCGGCGGCACCGACACGGTGGTCGCGTCGGTAAGCTATGCTCTCGGCGCTGGAGTTCACGTCGAGACACTCCAGACGATCGATCCCCTCGCGGCAACGACTATCAATCTCACCGGCAATGCGTTGAACAACGTGATCCGCGGCAATGCCGGCATGAACACCATTCGCGGCAACGCTGGCGCAGATGACATGTTCGCCGGAGCCGACGCGGTGCGCGACACCTTCGTCTTCGCGGCCGCGAGCGACAGCGGCCTGGGCGCGGCGATGGACCAGGTCTACAATTTCGACGCCGCGAATTTCGCGGGCGATCCCAACTCCGACAAGATCGCGCTGCATCTGATCGACGCCGACGACGATCTCGCCGGCAATCAGGCGTTCCGCTTCGTGGCGGCGTTCACCGCGCCAGCGCCGGGTGGCA
>JBJXGL010000092.1:0-16190 GCA_046160365.1 Aestuariivirga sp.
ACGTATCAGATTGTGCTGACCAAGGCGGACAAGGTGAAGGCGCCGGAGCTTGCCGCCGTGACCGCCAAGACCGAAGCCGTGGCCAAGAAGCGGGCGGCGGCTTTTCCGGCGATTCATGTGACCTCCAGCGAGACGGGTGTAGGGTTGCCAGAGCTTCGGGCAGAGATCGCGGGACTGCTCGGTTGAGGTCGAAAATTCCCGTTCAGCATCCCCGCGAATTTCCCTATAAGCGCCGCCCATGACAGACCTGACAATCAGCGAAACCGCCCGCATCCTCTCGGAGGCCCTGCCGTTCCTGCAGCGCTACGACGACCAGATCATCGTGGTGAAATATGGTGGCCATGCCATGGTGGACCCGAAGCTCGCGCATCAGTTCGCGCGCGACATGGTGATGCTGAAGGTATGCGGGCTCAACCCCATCGTGGTGCATGGCGGCGGACCGCAGATCAACAAGATGCTCGACAAGCTCGATGTCAAGGCCGAGTTCCGTGAGGGGCTTCGCGTGACCGATCAAGAGACCATGAACGTCGTCGAGATGGTGCTGTCGGGCTCGATCAACAAATCGATCGTGGCTTCCATTCAACAAGCAGGCGGACGCGCCGTTGGGATTTCCGGCAAGGATGGAAATCTGCTGGTGGCGGAACGCTTCGTGAAGCGGAAGGAAGACCCTGCGACCGGCAAAACCGTAGAAGTCGATTTCGGATTCGTGGGCGAACCGGTGCGGGTCAACACCGAGATTCTCGATACGATCATGAAGAGCGACGCCATTCCGGTGATCGCCCCCGTGGGTGTGGGCTGGGAAGGCGAAACTTACAACGTGAATGCCGACACCGCGGCAGGGGCGATTGCCACCGCGACCCAGGCGAAACGCTTGCTGCTGCTCACCGACGTGGCGGGTGTGCTCGACAAGGACAAGCAAATGATCAGCGAGCTGAAGATCAACGATGTACCGGGGCTGATCGCAAACGGCACGATCACCGGCGGGATGATTCCGAAGGTGGAAAGCGCGGTGGCGGTGGTCGAGTCCGGTGTCGAGGGCGTCATCATTCTCGATGGCCGGGTGCCGCATTCGGTGCTGCTCGAATTGCTCACCCCGCACGGCGTCGGCACGCGCGTTTCGCGCACCGGGGTATGAGAGGCTTCGCTCATATCGACACCTGGGTGTTCGATCTGGACAACACGCTTTATCCGGCGTCGTGCCGGCTGTTCGACCAGATTGATGTGCGCATGGGCGAATTTGTTTCGCGGCTGCTTGGCGTTTCCTATGCCGAGGCCAAGGCGCGGCAGAAGGAACTTTTCTACAAGTATGGCACGACGCTGCGCGGGCTCATGGTGGAGCATGGCGTTAACCCGGACGGGTTTCTCGACTATGTGCACGACATCGATCATTCGCCAGTGCCCTGCGATCTGGCGCTGGACCAGGCGCTGCATGCGCTGCCGGGACGCAAGCTCGTGTTTACCAACGGCACGGTGGCCCATGCGGAGAAAGTCCTGGGGCGTATTGGCGTCACCCATCACTTCGGCGACATTTTCGACATCGTGAGTTCGGATTTCATCCCAAAGCCGGGGCGCGATCCCTATCTCAAATTCATCGGCGAAACCGGCATTGCGCCAAAGACATCGGCGATGTTCGAGGATATCGCGCGCAACCTCGAAGTGCCGCACGATCTCGGCATGACAACTGTTCTGGTGGTTTCGCCCGACAACAAGGACGCGGCGCATCTGAACGCAGGGACGGCCGGCGAGCATGTGCACCATGTAACCGGCGATCTTGCCGCATTTCTGAAGAATCTGGCCGCCAGGCGGCATTGACATCGGCAGGCGTGCCGATAGTTTCGGCCCGCCAAATGAGGAGCGACATGAAACACCTGCAAGCCACGATCGAAAAGGCCTGGGATGAGCGCGATGGCGTTACACTCAAGACCAAGGGGCCGGTGCGCAAGGCCGTGGCCACGGCGCTTTCGATGCTCGATGCCGGCGAGGCGCGGGTTGCGGAGAAGATCGATGGCGCGTGGGTCACAAACCAGTGGCTCAAGAAGGCGGTGCTGCTCTCCTTCCGCTTGAACGACATGGCGGTGATTGGCGGCGGGCCGGGGAAGTCAAAGTGGTGGGACAAGGTGCCGTCGAAGTTCGATGGCTGGACGGCGAAGGATTTCCGCAAGGCCGGGCTTCGCGCGGTGCCGAACTGCGTGGTACGGCATTCCGCTTACATCGCGCCAAGCGTGGTACTGATGCCCTCCTTCGTCAATCTCGGCGCCTATGTGGACAAGGGCACGATGGTGGATACCTGGGTGACAGTCGGCTCCTGCGCGCAAATTGGCAAGAACGTGCATCTCTCGGGCGGCGTCGGCATCGGCGGAGTGCTGGAGCCGATGCAAGCGGGACCGACGATCATCGAAGACAACTGCTTCATCGGCGCGCGTTCGGAAGTCGTCGAAGGTGTGGTGGTGGGCGAGGGCTCGGTCATCTCGATGGGCGTGTTCATCGGCCAGTCCACCAAGATCGTGGACCGCGCCACTGGCGAAGTCTTCATGGGCCGGGTGCCGCCGTACTCGGTCGTGGTCTCCGGCTCGATGCCGCAGAAGCCCTACGCCGACGGCTCACCCTCGCCGTCGCTCTATTGCGCGGTGATTGTGAAGCGGGTCGACGAGAAGACGCGGTCGAAGACGGCGATCAATGAATTGCTGCGGGATTAATGCCGGCAGCGCGCCTACTTGACTCATGACTTCGGCGTTGTGACGTGGCCTATTTATGTTTGGCCCTGCGGGGCCTCTCAGAACACGGCACGCCGTCGAATGTCTTCCATGAAATTTTCTCGGAAAGCCGAAACTGTCAAGGACGCGCTTTCAGCGCGCCGCGAAGCGGGCTTCGCTCCTTGACAGTTTCGGCATTCCGAGAAGAATTGCATGGAAGACGTTCGACGGCTCTCTCCATTCGGACGTTTTTTTGCAACTGCCGACTTGCTTGCGGCTGCCCAACGGTTTGATGTTGCGGCGGCGGCGAATATGATATGAGCGGGCATGAAAAACGCGCAAATCGATTGCGTCGAGCTGCTGCAAGGGCTGGTCCGATGCCGTTCGGTGACGCCGGTTGAGGGTGGGGCGCTTACTCTCCTTGAGAACGTGCTGAGCGCGCATGGGTTCGTTTGCCAGCGGCTGATCTTCAAGGAGGAGGGAACGTCCGACGTCGAGAACCTGTTCGCACGCGCTGGCACGTCTTCCCCGCATCTCTGCTTCGCGGGCCACACCGATGTTGTGCCGGCGGGCGATGAGAGATCATGGACGCATCCGCCATTTGCGGGAGACCTGGCCGACGGGTTTGTCTACGGACGCGGTGCGACCGACATGAAGGGCTCGGTCGCGGCCTTCGCGGCTGCCGCGGCAGGGTTCATCGCACAAGAAGGGAAATCCAAGGGATCGATTTCGCTTTTGATCACGGGCGATGAGGAGGGGCCCGCCATCAATGGCACGATTAAGGTGTTGCAATGGATGAAGGAGCATGGCCACGTTCCCGACCATTGCCTCGTTGGGGAACCGAGCTCTGTCGACAAGCTTGGCGATACAATCAAGATCGGCAGGCGGGGATCGCTGAGTTTCGCCGTGACGGTGGAGGGGCGGCAAGGCCATGCGGCTTATCCCGCGAAGGCCGATAATCCAATCCCCAAGCTCGCGCGCTTCGTGACGCTCATTTCCAGCGAAGCCATCGATCAGGGAAACGAGAATTTCGATCCGTCGTCTCTTGCGGTTACCTCTGTCGATACGGGGAATCCCGCGGGCAATGTGATTCCGCAGCGGACAACCGCGAAGTTCAACATCCGCTTCAGCACAGAACACACCTTCGATTCTCTTCGTGCCTGGGTGCAGGAGCGGATCGAGCGGGTGAAGAGTGAGATAGGCGGCGTCTGGACGGCGAGTACCACGGAAGGAGCGGACGCATTTACCACCGAGCCCGGCGCATTCGTGGGCATGGTGCAAGACGCTGTCGAGCAGGTGACGGGGCTGCTCCCGAAGCTTTCGACATCAGGCGGGACATCGGATGCGCGGTTCGTGAAGGACTATTGCCCGGTGCTGGAGTTCGGGCCGACAAACGCCACGATCCACATGACGGACGAGCGGATTTCAGTGGAGGAATTGCGCGCCACGGAAGCGATCTACGGCCGCATTCTCGCCACCTATTTCAATAGTCAACAGTGACGAGATAGAGCCCGTCCGGCGGCGCCACGGGTCCGCAGCGGGCGCGGTCTTTCGCCTTCAGCGCATCGGCCATGTCACGTACGCGCCACTTGCCGAGGCCCACCTGCTTGAGCGAGCCCACCATGGAGCGCACCTGATTGTGCAGGAACGAGCGCGCCTCGGCGCGAATTTCGATCACATCGCCGAAGCGCATGACATCGAGACGATCAAGGGTCTTGACCGGCGACTGGGCCTGGCAGGCGGCGGAGCGGAAAGTGGTGAAGTCGTGATTTCCGAGGATGGTCTGCGCTGCTTCGTGCATGGCTTCGGCATCGAGTTCCTGTGGCATATGCCAGACTTTGTTGCGCTCAAGTGCCGGAGGCGCGCGGCGCGTCAAGATGCGGTAGAGATAGCGGCGACGGGTGGCGGAGAAGCGGGCATGGAAATCGCCCGCAACCTGCGCTGCTTCGAGAATGCTGACGGCGTGCGGGCGGGTATTGCCGTTGATGGCGTTGCGGAGTTCGAATGCATCCCATTCGCGCGCGAGATCGACATGCGCCACCTGGCCCAGCGCATGAACGCCCGCATCGGTGCGGCCGGCGCCGATGACCGTTGACGGTGCGCCGTTGATGCGGGCGATAGCGTCTTCGATGACGCCTTGTACGGATGTTCCCGACGCTTGCACCTGCCAGCCGACGAAATTGGTTCCGTCATACTCGATTGCGAGACGATAGCGCGGCATCAGGCGAGCCTTGTCCCTGCAGGCAAAGCGAAGCCGCGCAGGAAGGCATCGAGCGGCATCGCGGCCTTGCCCTCGCGCTGGAGAAGCAGCGGGCGAATGGCTCCCTTGGCGCAAGCGATGGTCAGGTGTTCGTCGAAAACTGTGCCCGGGGTGCCCTCGGATTCTGTAATCTCGCACGTCAAAATCTTGATGCGCTGGCCACTGGCTTCGAACCATGCGCCGGGAAATGGCGAGAGCCCGTGAATGTGATAACGCACTTCGTTCGATGATTTGTTGAAATCGATTCGTGCCTCAGCCTTTGTGATCTTCCTTGCATAGGTAACGCCTTCTGCAGCCTGTGGCGCGCACTCGAAACGATCCTTCCTCAAAACCTCTTCCATCAACTTCGCACCGAGCGCGGAAAGTTCATCGTGCAGTGTGCCTGCTGTCGCCGTCATCGAGATCGGCACAATACCGCGCGCGCAGACAGGGCCCGTGTCGAGGCCTTCGTCCATCTTCATGATGCAGACGCCGGTTTCCGCATCTCCCGCCATGATGGCGCGCTGGATTGGGGCCGCGCCGCGCCAGCGAGGAAGCAACGAGGCGTGAATGTTGAAGCAGCCGTGTTTTGTGCCATCCAAGATGGGCTTTGGAAGAAGAAGGCCGTAGGCGACAACGACCGCGGCATCGGCTTTGAGGGCGCGGAAGGCAACGATATCGGATTCAGTTTTGAAGTTGATTGGGGTTCGCACTTCGATGCCATGGGCTTCTGCCGCGAGGTGCACGGGAGACTTTCGCGCTTCCATGCCCCTTCCCGCCGCGCGGGGCGGCTGCGAATAGGCGCATGAGATCCTGTGGCCAGCGGCGATGAGCGCTTCCAGCGCCGGCACGGCGAAGTCCGGCGTGCCCATGAAGATCAGCTGCATCGGGCTAGAGCTTCCCGAGCTTCTGCGCCTTTTGGAACTTCTTGAGGATGCGGTCGCGCTTCAGCCTCGAAATGTGGTCGATGAAGAGGATGCCGTCCAGATGATCGATCTCGTGCTGCAGGCAGGTGGCGAGAACCCCTTGGGCGGCGATCTCCGTGGGCTCGCCTTGCCTGTCAAGATAACGCACGCGCACCTCCTTGGGCCGCGTCACCATCTCGAAGAAGTCGGGGATGGAAAGACAACCCTCTTCGTATTCGCCGAGCGCTTCGCTTCTCTCCACGATCTCCGGATTGGCGATGAACAACGGCTTCTTCTCTTCGCCCTCCTTGGAGAGATCGACGACGATCAAGCGCTGCGGCACGCCGATCTGAATGGCGGCGAGGCCGATGCCCGGCGCCTCGTACATGGTCTGCAGCATGTCATCCCAAGTCTTGCGCGTCGACGCATCAATCCTGGTCACGGGTTTCGAAACCTCGCGGAGGATTTTTTCGTCGGGCAGCGTGATGATGGGGCGGACCGTCATGTGGCTCAGATAGGCGAGGGAGCTTCGAGGGTCAATCCGGCTCGCTGTCCGGTTTCTCCGGATCGCCTGCGTCTTCGGCGGGGATCGCGTATTGTCCGCCAAGCCAGCGGTTGAGATCGACCTGGGCGCAGCGCGACGAACAAAAGGGGTGAAATTTCTGCTGCGACGGCTTGGAGCAGACCGGGCATGGTTTTCTTGGCCTGAGCCGCACGGGCTCGCTCATTAAATCATCTCGGAAGGTGTGGTGAGCCAGGTGTGGTGAACGGGATAACCGGCGCCTTGCAGCAGGTGCACGGTCTCGTAAAGCGGCAGGCCCATCACGCCGGAGTAGGAACCTGAGAGGTATCGCACGAAGGCTTCGGCGCGGCCTTGTATTGCGTAGCCGCCCGCCTTGCCGCGCCACTCGTCGGACTTGAGATAACTTTCGATGTCCTCGCGCGAGAGACGCTTGAGCCGCACCTTGGTTTCGCAGCAGCGGCTGTGCTTGCGGCCATCGGGGCCAACGACGCAGACGGTCGAATAGACCCAGTGCGAGCGGCCCGAGAGCAAATGCAGCGAGGCAGCGGCATCGTCATAGCTGTCGGCCTTGGGCAGAATGCGGCGGCCCAAGCCCACTACGGTATCGGCCGAGACGATGAAAACGTTGGAGCCGAGCGCCTTCACCTGCGGCGCGGTTTTCGCGGCCTCGGCTTTCTCCTCGGCGAGCCTTATCGAATGATGGCGCGGCGTTTCGCGCTTGATCGGCGTTTCATCGATGTCGCAGGGGTTCAGCAGATCGGGTGAGAGCCCGGCGCGCTCGAGCAGCACGAGGCGGCGCGGTGAGGCGCTTGCGAGAACCAGCCTTGCGCGCGAATCGGCCATCGGTCACTTGAAGCGGTAATTGATGCGGCCCTTGGTCAGATCGTAGGGCGTCATTTCCACCATCACCCGGTCGCCCGCCAGCACGCGAATGCGGTTCTTGCGCATCTTGCCCGCCGTGTGGGCAATGATTTCATGATTGTTGTCGAGCTTCACCCGGAACGTCGCGTTGGGGAGCAGTTCGGTGACGGTTCCTTCGAATTCCAGCAATTCTTCCTTGGCCATGAGTCCTTCCGTTTTGGGGGCGGGGGATCAATGGACCGGATGGGGGGTAAAAGCAAGTCAGGGATCAGAGGTCAGTGGTCAGAAGTCAGAGGTCAGGAACTCGAAACTCATTCCACTTGATTTCTGACCACTGACTTCTGACCACTGACATTCAGAAAACGTAGAAATCCGCGTTGGTCATCGCCAGTCCCGTGCCGAGGATGGCGAAGCGGACTTGCGCGGCGGCGCCTGTGCCGTCGGCGTCGTAGAAGAGATCGCCGGTGGCCGCGTTGTAGATGATGCGGTCGCTTGCGTCCGCGGCGGAGGCGCCGGTGTGGAAGGCGCCCGCGGCGAGATAACCTGTTGCGAGCGATGCGAAGACCGCGTTGTCGAGGCGGACTGTGTCATTCGCCACTGAGAAGTCTGTCACAGTATCCACGTTGGTTGCGCCGAGTGTGGTGGTGAAGACGAAATTGTCGAGACCGAGGCCGCCGGTCAGCGTGTCGTTCGCCAGTCCGCCATCGATGAAGTTGTTGCCCGCGTTGCCCGCTATCGCGTTGATCTCGCCGTTGCCGGCGCCGTTGACGTTTGCAGCACCGGTGAGATTCAGATTCTCCACGTTGGCGGAGAGCTTGTGGTTGACCGATGAATTGACCGTATCGAAGCCGCCAGGCGCTCCGGCAATCGTCTCGAACACGAGGTCGCCGGCCGAATCGACGGTGTAAGCATCATTGCCTTCCTCGCCATAGAGGCGGTCGGCGCCGGTTCCGCCATCCAGCTTGTTGGCGGACGCATTGCCATAGATGAAGTTCGAGAGGCTGTTGCCCGCGCCATCCGCGGCTCCGGCCAGCAGGTAGAGCCTCTCGATGTTGGCGGCGAGCGCGAGGCTCACCGACGATCTCACGGTATCGCTGCCTTCGTTCACCGATTCAATGACAACATCTCCGGCATTGTCGACAAAATAATAGTCGTTGCCGAGCTTGCCCGACATCTTGTCGGCGCCCTCAAGACCGTCGAGCAAATTGGAGCCGGCATTACCGGTGATCGTGTTGTCGAGATTGTTGCCTCTTCCTTGGAGGTTGGCGGAGCCTGTGAGTTCGAGATTTTCGATGTTCAAACTAAGTCCACGATTGACGCTCGACAGAACCAAGTCGGTGCCTTCGCCGACTTCCTCGGTTGGGCTTTCGAAATAGTAATCGACGACGTAGGTGTCATCGCCCGCGCCGCCAAACATCGAATCGGGGCCGGCCCCGCCGTTGAGCGTGTTGTTCTTACTGTCGCCAAAGAGAATGTCGTATGCCGCGCCGCCGGTGATGCTTTCGAATCCGGAGATGGTGTCGCCCGAAGCGTCTCCATAGATGGCGATCGACAGCGCGAGGTCGACAAAGACTCCGAATGTCGAGCCCTCGTAGCTCAAAACGTCGTTGAGACCGTTGCCGCCCGAGAGCGTGTCGGCTCCCGCGCCGCCGCGAACGATATCGTCGCCATCGCCGCCGTAGAGTTCATTCGCGAATGCATCGCCGATGAGCGTGTCGTTGCCGGTGCTGCCATAGTAGGCTTCGAAGCCGGAGAACGTATCGGTGTCGTTCACCAAGGACGTGGTCGCCTTGCCGGCGACGAGATCGATGACGAGGCCAACAGGCGTGTAGGTGAGATTGCCGGTGTAGATCAGAACATCCGCCGTGCCCGCGCCACCCTTGAGATTGTCGATCCCGGCGCTGCCATAAACCGTGTCGTTGCCGGCTCGTCCGTCGATGACGTCGTTGCCGGTTCCCCCCGTGATCAAATCGCCGCCGCTGCCGGAGACGAGGTTGATGCGTTCGAAGTTGAAGATTTTGGTTCCATCCCCAATGTCGGACAAAAAAACGTATGCATTGCCGGACAGATCGATGGTCAGCGATTTGGTTTGGCTTGCGCGATTGAGAACCAAGGTATCGACCTCGGGACCGCCGAACGACGAACCGCCATCGAGATAGTCCTTGCCCTGAACGTCGAGACTAATGATGATATCGTTGCCTTCTTCGCCATAGACGTTATTTCCGCCAGCACCTCCGTTGAGCGTGTCGTTGCCGCGCCGTCCGTTCAAGTAGTCGTCGAGTGCACCGCCCGTGAACTTGTCATTTCCGTCGCCGCCGGTCACGCTCAGATGCTCGAAGTTCGAAAGCTTCGTCCCGTTTCCGATGTCGATCCCGCCACCGCCGCTCGATAGGTCGATGGTCAGGGCGGTCGCGAGCAGCTCGTAGTGCAAGTAGACGGAATCCTCGCCGCCGCCGCCGTCCAACGCGTGCTTGAACTGGAACACCTCAACGATGTCGTCGCCAGCGCCGCCAGTAATCGTGTAGTTGCCATCGTATCCGACGAAGATGAGCTGTTCGACATTGGAAAGTTTGGTGCCATTGCCAATGTCGACGCCGCCGCCACCGGCGCTCAGGTCGATCGTGACGTCGAACCCCAGCTGGGTCGAGACTTCGACCAGATCGTCGCCAGCGCCGCCATCGACGATGTCACCCCGGCCGCACGTGATTTGGTCATTGCCAGCGCCACCATTCAACGTGTCCAAACCATTCTGGCCATCGATCTTGTCGTCGCCGGCACCACCGATGATGATGTCCGCGCCCGATCCGCCTTCGACCTCGATGCTCTCTATCGACGTTAGTTTCGTGCCGTCTCCAATATCCGCTCCAGCACCTCCGGCGCTCAGATCAATCGTAAGGACGCCCGCAAAGTTGTCACGGATCAACTCCAGATGGTCGTTTCCTGCGCCGCCATCGATGCTGTCAACCGCCGGAGACCGGGAAACAATCTTGTCGTCGCCGCCGCCGCCGTTCAACGTGTTAGCGCCGTCGCCGCCGTCGATCACGTCGTCGAGGTTTCCGCCAGTAATTCTGTCGTTGCCATGGCCACCTGCGAAAACGAGCTGTTCGATGTTCGAAATCCTGCTGCCGTCGCCGATGTTCGCGCCGCCGCCGCCCGCGGTGATATCGAGGGTGAGGTTGCCGATGTAGAAGGAACGATTGAGATCGAGAAAGTCGGTACCGATGCCGCCATTGACGATGTCAACCGCCCCGGGAATGACTTCGCCAAACTGACCGCTTCCTGAATAGATCTTGTCGTCGCCGCCACCAGCTATCAATGTGTTTGTTCCGCTGCCGCCGAACAGATTGTCCGTGAATGCGCCGCCGGTGAGCTTATCGTTTCCACTTCCTCCGCGGGCGTCGATTTGTTCGATCCCGAGAATTGTTGAGCCGTCGCCGATGTCGAGTCCTGTGCCTCCGGCGCTGATGTCGACCGTCAGGTTTACCGTGCTGTTGGAGCGATACAAAAAGAGCGAGTCGTAGTCGGTTCCGCCGTTGACCAGAGCCTTGGATTCGTAGGCCACGATGAAATCGTCGCCCGCCCCACCGTTCAGACGATTGATTCCGCCAAAGCCTCCGTCCAGGTAGTCGTTGCCGCCGCCGCCATTGAACGTGTCGTTTCCGGTGTTGCCGATCAGGCCATCGTCGAGCACACCGCCTGTAACGGTATTAGTGCCGGTGCCGCCGAGGAACCAGATTTTCTCGATCCCCGAGATCGCGCTGCCATCGCCAATGTTGGTGCCGCCGCCGCCGGCGGTGATGTTGATCGCGACGCTCGTGCTCGAGCCTCGGCGGTTGAAGATCAGATAGTCGGTGCCCGCGCCACCATCGATGATATCACTGCCTACATCATCAATGGTGAATGGGAACTCGTATCCAATCGTGTCATCGCCATCGCCGCCTGAGATGGTGTCGTTGCCGAGCCAACCGTCGAGCTTGTCATTGCCGTTGCCGCCGGAGATGATGTCGTTGCCATCGCCGCCGCCGAGACGGTCGTCGCCGTCGC
Source organism: Aestuariivirga sp. (assembly GCA_046160365.1). GTDB lineage: Bacteria > Pseudomonadota > Alphaproteobacteria > Rhizobiales > Aestuariivirgaceae > Aestuariivirga. The sequence goes on from JBJXGL010000092.1 coordinate 11,266, forward strand.
CGCCAGACAAGGTATCGTTCCCGCCCAGGCCGAAAAGGCTATCTTCGTAAACGCCGCCGGTCAGCTTGTCGTTGCCCGTGCCGCCATCGACGCCAAGTCTTTCGATGCCAGCGAAACTGGTGCCGTCGCCGATATCGGCGCTGCTGTTGGATACGCTCAGGTCGATGATGAATGTCGCGGTCGAATCTCCGCGGATGATGAAGAACTTGTCGATACCGGCGCCGCCATCGGCATGATCGATTGAGAATGACCAGAGAGCATCATCGCCGTTGCCGCCTCTGAGGATATTGCGCCCGGCGCCGCCTTGGAGGCTGTCATTTCCGTCGAGGCCTTCGATGATGTCGTCGGTCAGGCTGCCGCGCAACAGATCGTCGAGCGCTGTTCCAGTGATGATGGTCATGATTGTCCCCGGTATGCCGTGTACGGAGCGATTTAGCGCCGAAATTGGCGCGGCACAAGCTCTGGAAGAAATAACCTAAACGCCGCCCGCGCCGATGGTTCCGAAGCGGGAGCGGATTTTGCGCATGAGTTGGTCGCGGACTTCGCGGTAGCTGTCGAGGATCTGCTCGCGGCTCCCCACCGCTGCGGAAGGATCGAGCGTCGGCCAGTATTCGGCTTCGATGGCCATGGTGCGGGTGAGCTCCAGCGCCTTGTGGTGGGCTTCGGGCGCCAAAGAAATTACGAGATCGAAGCTGGTGTCTTCCAAATCCTGGAAGCTCTGCGGGCGGTGTTTGCCGATGTCGATTCCGATTTCATCCATCACGGCTGCGACGAAGGGATCGGCGGCGCCGGGGCGGACGCCCGCCGATTCAACATAGACGTTGCGTCCGTAAAAATGCTTCATGATGGCCGCGGCCATGGGCGAGCGGATGGCGTTCTGCGCGCAGGCGAAGAGGACCGCTCCCGGCAGATCGCGCGGCATGGGCTACCGTCAGCCGCGCCAGTGCAGGACGCAGACCAGCGTGAACAGCCGGCGCGCCGTGTTGAAATCCATCTCGGCTTTTCCCTTGAGGCGCTCCAGCAGGACTTCGCTGCCTTCGTTGTGAAGCCCGCGCCTGGCCATGTCGATGGTTTCGATCTGCGAAGGCGTGGAGGCGCGGATGGCCTGGAAGTAACTCTCACAGATCATGAAGTAGTCCTTCACGATGCGGCGGAAAGGTGTCATCGAAAGACCGATCAGCGTGAGCCTGTCGCGCGCTTCGTTCTGGATATCGAAGAGGAGGCGGCCGTCGGCGGTGGAGAGGCGGAGCGCGTAGGGGCCGTCGCCTTGCTCGATCAGGAAGGTGTTGTCCTCGATCAGATCGTAGATCGCGACTTGCCGCTCGTGCTCGGCCTCGGGCGAGGGGCCGCCGCCAACGCTTTGGTCGAGATCGACGGCAATCAGGCGATTCTTGGGTTTGTCCGGCATGCTGGCCCGATCATGCTGCGGGACTTGGCGATGCGCAACGGCCCCGGTTCAGGTTTCGTGGGACGGTGTGCTTGCGGCTTCCCAGGCAAACCCCAAGTCACGAAGTTCCGCATCGATGCATTCGACGTTAAGCCGGATCGAGCCGCCGCCGGAGAAGATGAGATCGATCATGCCGCCCGGTGCTTCTGCTTCGGTGAAGGCGATGGAGAGGAGTGAGAGCACGGCTTCGGCGTCGGCCTGGCGGATTTTGTGACTCTTGACGCTTGTGACGCCGTTGAAGTGCAGGCCGGCGCGGCGGCGGCGTTTGAGTGCCGCGTTTTCCCAATCGTAGCGGCTGGCGATCAGGGCGAAGGTGCGGCGCTTCCTGTCGTAGGCGATGTCGTCGAGGCGGATCACCGCATCCTGCATATGCGCCGAGATGACTCCGAGGTCTTCCGCATCTTCCGCCGCGAGATAGAGCATACTAGTTTCCGGAAAGCCGTTCGATATCCGCGCCGCAGGCGGAGAGTTTTTCTTCGAGCGCCTCGAAGCCGCGATCGAGATGATAGACGCGATGCAGCATGGTCTCGCCTTCGGCTACGAGACCGGCGATCACCAGCGAGACAGAGGCGCGAAGATCGGTCGCCATCACATCGGCGCCAGTCAATTTCTTGACGCCGCGCACTTCCGCCGTGTCGCCGTGGAGATGGATGTCGGCGCCGAGGCGGGCCAGTTCCTGCACATGCATGAAGCGGTTCTCGAAGATGGTCTCGCGGATGCGGGAGGTGCCGCTCGCCTTGGTCATGAGGCCCATGAACTGGGCTTGAAGATCGGTCGGGAAACCGGGGTAGGGATCGGTCGTCACATCGACGGGGGCAATGCCTGAGCCGTTTCTGCGGATGCGGAGGCCTTCGTTGGTGCGGGTGGATTCGATTCCGGCGCGCTCCATGGTGGCGAGGACGCTTTCAATGGTGTCGCCGCGCGCGCCGCGAAGGGTGACGTCGCCGCCGGCCATGGCGACGGCCATGGCATAGGTTCCGGTTTCGATGCGGTCGGCGATCACGGTGTGATCGGCGCCGTGAAGCGAGGTGACTCCGGTGATTTGCAAAGTGCGGCTGTGAATGCCTTCGATCTTGGCGCCCATCTTGACCAGGCATTCGGCGACATCGCCGATCTCGGGCTCGGTGGCGGCATTTTCGATTTCGGTGTCGCCCTTGGCCAGCACTGCGGCCATGAGTGCTGCGTGGGTTGCACCGACGGAGACTTTGTCGAACTTGATGTGTCCGCCCTTGAGGCCGTGTTTTGCTCTCGCGATCACGTAGCCATTTTCGATGTCGCAAGTTGCGCCGAGTTTCTCCATGGCGAGAATGTGGAGATCGACCGGCCTTGTACCGATGGCGCAGCCGCCGGGGAGCGAGACCTTGGCCTCGCCCATGCGGGCGATGAGGGGGCCCAGCACCCAGAAGGAGGCGCGCATGCGGGAGACGAGATCGTAAGGGGCGGTGGTATCGACGATGGTCTTCGCGGAAATTTTCAGAGTCTCGCCGGCCTGGCCGGATTGGCCGGCGCGTTTTCCGGCGGTGGTTATGTCGACGCCGTGATTGCCGAGAATTTTCTGGAGGCGCAACGCATCGACGAGGCGGGGCACGTTGTGGAGCGTCAGCGTCTCAGGCGTCAGCAGGGCGGTGATCATCAGCGGCAGCGCTGCGTTCTTCGCGCCCGAAATGTTGATCGAGCCATTGAGCCTATTGCCGCCGCGGATGCGGATGCGATCCATTCCAAAAATCCCTTGATTAACCCCGTTCCACCGGCGGCGCGGGTAACAAGCATATAAGGCGTAACCGGGGCAACCGTTATTCCGGCATCTTGGCCTTAACCTTGACGCGGGTCTTTGCGGCCTGCTTGCGCCGCGCCAGATTGGCCTTCAAGGCCTTGGCAAGCTTGGCTTTTCGGACTGAGGCGGCGGTTTTGGAGGACATGCTCCGCATATAGCGGATTTATTGCGGCGACAGGAAGGTGGGGACGAAAAGATGGCGGCGGCGGGCCGAGGCCAGCGAGCGATGCGACTCATCAATCCCTATTCTCTCCATGGCCGGGCTTTGTTGGCCCGGCCACCCAGCGTGTTGTCGCGCAGTTCTGGGTGGCCGGGTCGAAGCCCGGCCATGGAGAGAATGGGGATGCGAGCCAACGGGAGTCGCGCGGAAACGCTTCGACGTCGTGAGCGAACTTCCGTCGCGATTGCGAGGTGGGGGCGGGACGAATCGGATTCGTATTGCTCCGGCGCTCCTGTGAAAACTGCTCTTGCTTCGCCTTCCAGCGGACGAACCGCCTGGCTTCGCGGGGAAGATTCTCAAGAGCGTTCTTGATGGCCTGGAGCCTCCGGGCAAGGCGCGCCGCGTTGACGGTGTCATCGGCCGGAGCTTGGGGCACGCGAGCGCCTTGAACACCGCGTTCGCTCCGCGAGCGCTTGCCGCTGGCATTCGCCGACATGGTTCGTGGGCGGATGTCCTCGAGCCGGAACATGGGGCGCGAGGCGCAATTCTTTGCTTTCTCGACAATCTTGCCGCCGGGCATCGGACGCTGGGCCCGAGGCTTCAGGACAATTCCCCGCGCCGCCACCGCGATGAGGAGGCGGGCAGCCATCTCGGCTGGCCGGAGAATGTGGAGGACCGCCCGGTGCAGGGCGCGCGGAATCCGCCCCATGGCGGGGGTTTCTCCAAGCCCCAGCATGGCAAAGAGCGTACCCACGATGTGCAACAGCGCATCACGGTTTCGCTCGATGGCCAAAGTCCAGTCCATGGGGGAATTCTCTTTAAAGAACATTTAACGAACATACATAGAGAATTGGATTGACCTGTCAAGGACTATTTCACCCCTCCCCGTTTCACGGGGAGGGGCAGCTCGCGCGGCAGCGCGAGCAGGGTGGGGAAGTCGTGGCCGCACCGCCCCACCCCCGCCGCGTCGCGGCGACCCCTCTCCGCGAAGCGGAGAGGGGTGAAGTGTCGAGCGAAACTTGAAATGCCGCCGTCCCTGTGGCATGTGTCCGCCCGCAATCGCGAACAGGCTGCCGTAGCTCAGTGGTAGAGCACTCCCTTGGTAAGGGAGAGGTCGAGAGTTCGATCCTCTCTGGCAGCACCAGTTTCCAGCCCAGTTCGCCCGCACCCGAATTCAGCACCCACAATCTTCCATCATGCAGCCTTGGCGAGTGCGGCATGGACAATCCTTCGCACACCACGTCGTTGGAGGCGACATCCATCTCGATGCCGCCGCCGGTGCGCTTGTCGCGCCAGCCATCGGCCACATTGGAGCGCGACACCGCCGTTACATAGCGGGGTATCAGAACACGTAAAAGTCAACGTTCGTCAGCCCAAGTCCTGCGGAGATGTTGGCGAATCTCATTTGAGCCGTTCCGCCTAGGGTCTGGACTCATAACTTGATCCAGTAGAGCGCGCCCACCATTTGGTTTGCGGAGAGGAAGTTTCGGGCGAGTTTGTCGTAGCGAGTAGCGATGCGGCGCCAGTCCTTGATCCTGCAGAAA
>JBJXGL010000093.1:0-5071 GCA_046160365.1 Aestuariivirga sp.
CGCCGGGATCGCGTTGGCCGGAGGTGACCGCCGATATCGCCGTCGGCCAGATGCGCGACATCGAATTCGATGCCACCGATCCCGGGGACTGGGCGTTCCATTGCCACAAGTCGCACCACACCATGAATCCCATGGGCCATGAGGTGCCGAACATGATCGGCGTCGACCATCGCGGCGTGGCCGAGAAAATCATCCGCCTGGTGCCCGAGTACATGGTGATGGGCGAGCGCGGCATGGCAGACATGGGGGAGATGGAAATGCCGTTGCCCGACAACACGCTGCCGATGATGACCGGCACCGGCCCTTTCGGCGCGATCGAGATGGGCGGCATGTTCACCACCGTCAAAATCCGGCAGGGACTAGCTCGGAACGATTACAAGGACCCGGGTTGGTACAAGCACCCGCCAGGCACGGTCGCCTACGAATGGACGGGCGCCGCGCCGCTCGCCGAGCGTGCGGCGCCAGCGGCGAAGCAGCCGGGTCCGACCGTCAAGGTTCGCAAGCCTACCGGTCACAAAGGGCACTGACATGCTGAAGATTGCCGCGGTCTCACTCACGCCATTCTCTCTGCCCGCGTCTTGCTGGACGGCAGGGTGCGAATGCCAACGGCTTTGCTCCGCAATGAACGCATTCGGCTGCGTCGCGGTAGCAGGGCTTGTCGCTGCCGGGTTATTCGTCGGGATTTCCGCCTTTCTCGCCTTCCGGCGCCTGGGCAGGCTTCGCGAGTGACCGCAATAGACCGATGGCAAGCAGGAAATTTGGTGCGTCACCCATCCAACTTCACAGAGGAGAAATCATGATTCGCGCACTTCAAGCCGCAGTCATATCTTTCGCATTTCTGTCTGCCAATGCATTCGCGCACGATGACAAACCGAAGCCCAAACCGAAGCCGGAAGCGGCAAAGGACGTCACGGCGGGCAAGGGAGAAGCCCACAAAGCAGATGGACACAAGGGGAAAGACCATGACAAGAAGCACTGAACCGCGATCGATCGTTCTGGCAGCTGCGTTCGCCGCGGCACTCGCGGTATTGCCTCTTTCTGCTTTTCCGCACGGCGACGCGAAGCACGACAAGAAGGCCGCAAAGCCGATCTCGACCGAGGAGAAGGAGTTCGGGCGCGAAGGCGATCCGAAAAAGGCGTCGCGCACCGTCAGGATCGATATGAGCGACAAGATGCGCTTCACTCCGGCCAGCCTCACCGTCAAGCAGGGCGATACCGTGAAGTTCGTGGTGAAGAACAGCGGCAAGGTGATGCATGAAATGGTCATCGGCACGATCAAGGAACTGAAGGAGCACGCCGAGATGATGCGCAAGCATCCAACCATGGAGCATGACGAGCCCTACATGGCGCACGTCCCGCCCGGGAAGACCGAGACCATGGTCTGGCAGTTCACCAAAACGGGCGATTTCAATTTCGGCTGCCTGGTGCCGGGGCATTTCGAGGCCGGGATGATCGGCAAGGTGACGGTCAAGTAATCCGATGTTTTTGCTGCTTCGATCAAAGGAAAAGTCATGAAAACAATTCTTTCCGCATTCGTAATCACCGTATTCGTCCTTGGCGTCGCACCGGCGCTGGCCGACAAAGACCACGCCAAGCATCAAGCCGGGAAGGCGGAGATGATCGACGGAGAGGTCCGCAAAGTGGACAAGGACACGAAGAAGATCACCATCAAGCACGGCCCGATGCCGAGTTTCGACATGCCGGGGATGACCATGGTGTTCCAGGTCAAGGACCCGGCGCTGTTGGACAAAGTGAAGCCGGGCGACAAGGTGATGTTCCAGGCCGAGAAGTTGGGCGGCGCGTTCACCGTGACCGGAATCGAGCCGGCGAAGTAGGCGCCCGACATGGACAAGTGGTTCGGCGTACCGGCGGGGCTGTTGCTCGCCGCGGTGGCTGCGATGGCATCCGTCACCGTGTTGGCGCACGTGCACACCCCCTCTCCCGGAGCTGGTTACCCGAACTCGCGCTCGGCCCGTGCGGCCGAACCCCTGCTCTTTCACGTCCACGGGCTGGCGTACTCACCTGACGGAAAATCGTTGCTGGTGCCCGCCCATACCGGACTGGCGGTGTTTCGCGATGATGGCTGGTCGGAGGTCAAGGGACCGATTCACGACTTTGCCGGCTTCTCCCTGGCCGAACGGGCGATCTATGCCAGCGGCCACCCTCCCCCTGGGTCGTCCCTGCCTAATCCGCTCGGCCTGGTCAAGAGCACCGACCTTGGCAAGAACTGGGTCTCGCTCGCGCTGGGTGGCGAGGCGGATTTCCACTTTATCGCCGCCGGCTACCGCTCGAACGCGATTTATGTGCGGAGCACGGCGGCGAACTCCGCCATGCCCGTGCCGGGATTGCATCTGTCCGTCGATGACGGCAAGTCATGGCGACGCCAGACTGCCCGGGGATTGGAGGGAGAGGTCTTCGGAATCGCGGCACATCCGCTCGATGCGAGAACCCTGGCTGTCGCTACAGATAAGGGCCTCTATGTGTCGCGCGATGCCGGGGATTCGTTCAAGAGTTTTGACGGTCGCCAGGCTGTGACCGCGGTCACTTTCGATATTGACGGCCGAAACCTGCGCTATGCCCGTGCGATTCGAAGAGAACTGGTTTCCGCGGCGCTCGACAGCCGGTCGCGTACGGTCATTCTCCTGCCGCCGATCGGACTCGACTACGTCACGCACATCGCGCAGAGCCCGGCGGATCAGCGCCTGTTCGCGATCGCCACCGACCGGCGGCATGTTTTCGTGACAAAGGACGTCGGCAAGGCATGGAGGCAGATCGCCAAGGATGGAGATTTGCCTTGAAAAGGCTTCCGTCATGTGTGATTTGTGCGGCTTTGGCATAGGAATCAAGAATGGGCCCGGGAACTCCAGAGAAGCTGGGTACTGTCGGCGCGGTTCTAGCGGCTGCCGCATGCCCGATCTGCTTTCCGAAATTCGCATTGATCGGCGCCGCCGTCGGCCTTGGGGTGTTGGCGCCCTTCGAAGGGTACGTGGCAATCGGCGTACAGGGGCTGTTCGTTCTCGCACTTGCCGGTCACTTGATCGCGTTTCCTCGTCACCGCAATGGCTGGCTGCTCGCTCTCGCGATCGGCACCACGCTGATTCTATTCGCTGGCTACTATGCGGTTCCTTCGAGCATCCTGCTTCAGATCGCGCTCGCGGGATTGGTCGCGGCCAGTGTCTGGCTTGCGATAGAGCTTCGACGTTGTACCTCCTGCAAGGTCATTCGGGCTCAAATCGATGTCGATGAGTCGGGCGGCCCTCGTGCCGCGCCTGATCAAAGCAAAACGCCGCTATGATCTTGACGCCTCGGCTTCGCAAGCTCGTACTTACTGCCCATGTCAACTCCACCGGAGGAAATCATGAAACTCGCCATGTTCACTACCTTGTTGCTGGCAGTTACAACGACATTCGCTCAGCACCAACCCTATGCCGGCCAGCAGGACCGTGAAATCAAGGCGCTGTCGCCCGATCAGACGAAGCAATACCTCGCGGGTGCTGGCATGGGTTACGCAACACCCGCCGAGCTGAACCGCTTTCCCGGGCCGATGCATGTATTGGAGCTCGCGGACAAGCTCGATCTCAGTCCGGAGCAGAGGGCGCGTACGAAGGCGCTGATGGATACCCACAAAGCCGAGGCGCGGGCGATCGGCACAAAACGCGTGGAATCCGAGCGCGCAATCGAGATGTTGTTCCGTTCCGGCAAGCTGGATGACACGGCGCTGGCGAAGAGCGTGCGGGAGGCCGCCGTTCTGGAGGGCGAGTACCGCCTGGCGCATCTCGAGACGCACAGGCGCATGCGGGCGCTGCTGAGCGACGAGCAGGTGGCGCGCTATGTCCGTTTGCGCGGGTATGAAGGCGCTGCCGCGGTGTCTCACGAAGGCCGCAAGCATTGATCTCGCTTGAATTCGGGGTGAATTCCCTGATCAGACCGCCAACGGGCATCGTGCTTGCGTTCCTGTTTTACGCAAGCAACGTGTTCGCCCAGACCGTCGCTCCGATACCACATGTGCCGGGCATGGCCATGCACGAGACCGCGCCCACGCTGTCGCGTTTTCTGCTCGACGAGACGTCCCACATTCTCGTCGGAGTGATGGCTGCTTTGGCGGGCGTGTTCGCCCACCGTGCCTGGTCCCGGCGGCGCTGGCGCCGCGCGCCGGCGGGTGTTGTCGTCGAGGCGGTTCTGGCGGTAGACCTCGTGAATTCGACCTGGCTGGCGACCCATCATGGCGAGGAACTGGCGATGCGCGCCCGCAATGTCCTGGAACGGCGCATGCAGGCTGCGGCGAAGCCGGAGGGCGTCACCTTCGTGGAAAACACCGGTGACGGCTGCATGATGACGTTTCCCTCGGCTCTCGCAGCCGCGAAGGCCGCCAGCAAGCTACTGCAAGGTCTCCGGGATCGTCCTCCGGACATGGCGCCGGCCCCGCCTCTCGAAGTTCGGGCCGCCGTAACTTACGGACAAATCTTGCTCGACTCGCGCGGCTCTCGTCACGGGGCCGCAATCAACGAGGCATTCCGGCTCATGAGTGTACCGAGCGACGCGTTCGTGACTGTTGAAGGAGAAGCGCGTCTGGCCGAAATTCCCGATCGCAATCGGGTATTCCTGGATGAGGATGCGGCGAATGAACTGGCATCGACGAACGTCACCTTTGACCCGGTTGGTGTCTGCCGCCTCAAGGGATTCAGCGGATTTCATCGCGTGTATCAGGTGCGATGGGATGCTGCTTAGATGCTAGAACTGCCAACCAATTGCACCACTCAAGTGCCTCGAATAGTCCTCCGCCCCATTTTGTGGCGCTCATTTCTGCGAATGCCGCCGGACTTTCGACAGATCTCGAGGCTGGATTGAGTTGCCCCACGATGGCGCGGGTGGCATGATTTCTGCAGTACTGCTGTTGTCTCGGACCATCATTCCAAATCCTAAAAGGGGATGCATCATGCGCAAATTGACACTACCTATCCTGTTGCTCGCATTCGCCGGCGCGGTGCTTGCTGCGGAGCCGCAAACCATCGAATTGAAGGACGGCGGCAAAATCATCGTCGAAAAGAAAGGCTCCATGGTGCACGTTGAC
>JBJXGL010000094.1:0-2697 GCA_046160365.1 Aestuariivirga sp.
GAATGCGCCGGCCTTCGCGCCGGGCTTCGTCGAGGAGCAGCCAGACAGCGTCGGAGTAAATCAAAATGCGAGGCGCGATCTCTGTAAGCTGCGCGGCAATATCCGATGCCGTCACTTCCGGATGCCCCAGGCCGCGGCGAAGCGCATTGTGATGCGCGAGCAGGCGATCGATCTTGGGTCCGAGCGTCGACAAATCAGAGAGATCGTTCACGCGAATAGCGCGGCGGCCGACTTTGTCCTCGTAAGCAGGCCCGATGCCGCGCCCCGTAGTTCCAATCTTGCCCGCTCCCGCCGCGGCTTCGCGTATCTGATCCAGTTCCCGATGAAGCGGAAGAATCAGCGTCGCATTCCCTGCGATCCGCAAATTGTCGCGGCTGATCGCTACTCCCTGCGCCGCGAGCTTGTCGATCTCTGCGGCCAGTGCCCACGGATCGATCACCACTCCATTGCCGATGACCGAGAGCTTCCCGGGCCGAACGATGCCGGATGGAAGGAGCGAAAGTTTGTAAGTCACCCCGTCGATGACCAGCGTGTGGCCGGCATTGTGGCCGCCTTGGAACCGCACCACCACATCGGCGCGCTCGGAAAGCCAGTCGACGAGTTTCCCTTTGCCTTCGTCGCCCCACTGGGCGCCGACCACCGCGACATTGGCCATGAGCCATCCCTTTCAGACATGCGAACGGCCCCGGCGGGGATTCCGCCGGAGCCGTTGGCAGGTCATACACGAATGCCGCGGAAGGGCAAATCCTAGTCGCGATTCATCCCCACCTGAACGCCCTCCGGCCAGGCGACCTTGAAGCCGTGCTTGATCACCGTTTCGCCCTTGGCCGCGAGATCGACATCCCAGCCGAGAACGCCGCGCTTTTTGTCCACGTCTTTGCGCGTGGGCGCGGTCATTCCGGCGGGGATGGTAATGGTCACGTCCTGTGCCGAGGTGAAGGGGATCTGATCGAGCACGGTGACCGGCAGCGCGAAGTCGTGCAGGTTCTTGACCGTGATGTCGTAGAAACGCTCGTCGATGTTGGAGGTGGTGAGCAGGCCCTCCTCGCCTCGCGTGCTCTTCACTTCGACGCGCTTCACTTTGATGAGATCGTCGGCGCCGAAGCCAAGCTTGGTTTCTTCGCCGGGAGAGAGAAGCGGCAGCGCCCCCTGCCCCATGAACACGCCGTCGCGGTAGAGCATGACCGGCCCCGGCAGCATCGGCGTTTCGCCGCCGAGCGAGAAGGTGGCGGTAAGATAGGCGTTGGGATCGAGCTTGGGCACGGCGTAGGCGGAAAGCGAGGTTGATATCTCGTCGGTGCCGATCCTCACCTTCTTGGCCGTGCCGGTGTTGTCGATGCTGACCTTGCCTGGCACCTCGTAAATTGCATGGAACCCGGCCACCTGCACTTGCGCCTGAGACTGGGCAACGTCGCGCCGCAGCGATTTCTGCGCTGCCATCAACTCTTCGGATTCCGCAGGTGCAGCAGCGGGTGCGTCCGGCAAAAGATTTGCCTTGTCTTTCTCCTGGACTTCGGTGGTTGCGCCGGCGAAATTCTCGTCCCTTCCAGGCTGGAACAGCTGCACTTCCTGCGGATGGATGTCGGGCGCGGATGTGGCACCCACAGGCCGCGCGGTTGAAAGTTTCAGGCTGACATTGTCCCAGCTTTCAGTCGTCGCTTGCATCACCTCGGCGCGCCGCACCAGTTCGATGGACGCTTTGGTGTCCTTGGCAGGCGAAGTGAGCCGCGCGTCGTAAATCGGGTGCCAACCGGCATTGGAGATGCGGTATTTGAGTTTGAATGTTCCAGCGGTTTCGGCGGGAACCGAAAGATTTACAGCGACCGTGAAGCGGCCCTGATCTTGCGGCGCCAATCCTGCGAGTTGATTGTTGAGGTCTTGAATCTCTCTATCGATGGCGCGCTGACGGATGCGCGCATCGGTCACGGTTTTCGAGAAGGTCTGCAAGCGCGCGCCAACGAGATTGAGGAGATTGGCCAAATCCTCGGGCCCGTGTTTCTCCGCGTTCTCGGGCTTGGGCGGCGGCGCGAAGATGCTGGACGCCAATTGCTGCATCAACGACTTCTGATACTCGGCATCGGCAATCGTCTGATCGAGAAGGCCGCGCTCGTCGTTCAGAGTCTCCATCTTTCCTTCGATGCGCTTGCGCTCGGCATCGATGGCCGCTGCCGGCGCGTGAGCAAATTTCGAGTCAATCGAACCGATCTCGACCGTGCTTCCGGCGGAACCTTCGACCCGCAAGGTCTCGGACTGAAGATCGCTCGGCAGGCCCTCGAAGATCAGCCGGTGATCGCCCGCCGGAATGCGCACATCGACGCTGCGGATCACTTCCGCCCCTTGCGGAAACACCGTTACCGCATCGACTTTGGAAAGCGCCGCGATGTCCGCCGCAAAGGCAGGCGAGAACGCGGATGTAACCAGAAACAGTGCCGTCAGCTTGAATCGCATGGGTTCCTCCCGTTGGCCCCCAGCCAACCAGCCACCATCTGCCGCGCGCGTCCCGGCGGATTGAGGGCCGGATTGGGGCCGGATGCTGGCAGGATTAATCGATGCATGGTGAGTCGTCAGGCGGAACAATGCCGGCGCTCGGCACCTCTAAATTCTCTCCATGGCCAGGGCGAAGCCCACCGCTGTCCGGCTAATGTCCACACTCCCAAACCCCGTCATTCGCCGCTTCAGGCGGCGAACCGATGTGCG
>JBJXGL010000095.1:0-20330 GCA_046160365.1 Aestuariivirga sp.
TGGAAACACTCAACAGTCGCACTCCTTTTTGGACGCGCCCTCTTAGGGGATAACGAAGCGGCTGTCAGCCCTCGTCGAAACCGCGGGCGCGGCGGGAAGACACAGGCTGGCGTCTGCGCCCGGGGCCGGAGGGTGGCGGGTTGTCGCCGGCAAGCGCGCGGCGGAGCTTGCGGATGACGGTGTTGCGGGATTTTTCGTCCGTTACCTTCCGCATCTCATCCTGGATGTCGAGGATGAGCTCTTGAAGCTCGTTGTGAGAATCGCGCGCCGCCACCGTTTCGGGATCGATGCGCGGGCGGGTTTCCTCGGCGAGGAACGCGCAAGCCTCCCCCGAGAGATCGTACACATCGTCGAGCCTCGGCCTGACGATGCAATCGGCGGCAACGATCTTGCCGGCGATTTCTTTCTCCATGGCGATCTGTCCCTGCTCTTCGCCATGGGTGAGGAACACGGTCTTCTTGATGGGTTTTCTCTCGGTGAGCCATGCCGTGAGCTCCGGGCCATCGGCGTGGCCGGAATAATCCTCGATCTTGCGGATCGACGCTTTGACATCGATCGTGTCGCCCATGATGGTGACTTGCCGCGCACCGGTCTCGAGAATTCGTCCGAGCGAACCTTCGGCTTGGAAGCCTGCGAGCAGAACCGTGGTCGAGTTCTGCCAGAGATGATTGCGCAGATGATGGCGGATGCGGCCGGCTTCGCACATGCCGCTCGCCGCCACGATGATGCGGAAGCCGGTGAAGCGGTTGAGTGCTTTCGAGTCCTCGACACTTTCGGTCGATTTCACGAATTCGGAATTGAAGGCGCGGAACAGATCGTCGCCGTGATCCAGCGACTTCGCGTGCTTCTTGAAAATCTCCGTCGCCTTGTTGGCCAGCGGGCTGTCGATGAAGATGCTGGCGGTCGGAACCTTGCGGCTCTCCATCAGCAGCACGAGGTCGGTGACAATCTCCTGTGTGCGCTCCACCGCAAAGGACGGAATGAGCAGCGCGCCGCGCCTTGCCGCCGCATCGTTCACTTCTTTCGCGAGAATCTCCCGGCGGGCTTCGGGCGAGCGTTCGAAGCGGTCGCGGCCGCCATAGGTCGATTCGCAGACGACGAAGTCGAAGCCTTCCGGCGCTTCCGGATCGTGTTGCAGCATCTTGTTGTCGGGGCCGATGTCGCCGGAGAAGAGCAGGCGCACAGGCGGCTTGCCTTCGCGCGCGATTTCCATTTCGATCGAGGCCGAGCCAAGCAGATGCCCGGCATTCCACCAGCGCGCGCGAATGCCGGGGGCGGGCGTCATCCAGGTTTCGTAAGCCAAGGACTTGAACTGATCGAGTGCCGCGCGCGCATCTTCCAAGGTGTAGATCGGCTCCACTTCCGGAAGCCCGCGGCGGCGATTGCGCTCGTTCAATTGCCGGACTTCGGTTTCCTGGATGAAGCCCGAGTCGGGCAGCATGACGCTGCAGAGATCGGTGGTCGCGTGGGTGCAGTAGATAGGTCCGGTGAAGCCATGCTTCGTCAGCTTCGGCACAACGCCGGTGTGATCGATATGCGCGTGGGTCAGAAGCAGCGCCGTAATCGCGGATGGCTCGAATGGAAAGGCGCGGTAGTTCAACTCGCGCTCGGTCTTGGAACCTTGAAACATGCCGCAATCGACGAGCACGCGCGCCTGCTCCGTCTCCACCATGTAACAGGAGCCAGTGACGGTGCGCGACGCGCCATGAAACTTGAGGCGAATGCTCATGATCACTTCTCCGGAATGACGATGCCGCGAGTTCTAAGCGCCGCCCACGCATCCTCCGGCGTGTCGGCAAATCCAAAGAGATCGAGATCGCCAGGCGCCACCAAGCCTGCGCGCACGAACTGGTGAAAATCGATTGCCGCTTTCCAGAATTTGCTGTCATAGAGCACGACGGGAAGCGGCTTCGACATCTTGCCGGTCTGGCGCAGGGTGAGGATTTCGAAGAGTTCGTCGAGCGTGCCGAAACCGCCGGGGAACACCACGAGTGCCGCCGCGCGCATGGCGAAGTGCATCTTGCGCATGGCGAAGTAGTGAAAGCGGAAGGTGAGATCGGGCGTGGAAAAGGGGTTGGGCTCCTGCTCCAGCGGCAGCGTGATGTTGTAACCGATCGAGGGCGCACCCACGTCGTGAGCGCCGCGGTTCGCGGCTTCCATGATGCCGGGGCCGCCGCCGGTTGCGATCACATTCTGGCGCGGCGGTTCATGGTCGAGCTTGGCGCCGCCTTCCTCGGAGCAGATGGCGGCGAACTGGCGCGCCCCTTCATACCAGCCGGAGCCGTCGCCATCCTTCACCCGCGCCGAGCCGAATACGACGACCGTCGATTCGACTCCCCAGGCGCGCAGGAATTCCTCCGCCTTCTGATACTCGAGCTGAAAGCGGATGCCGCGCGTTGAGTCCCCCAGCACGAATTCCTGATCGGCGGCGGGAAGGCGATAGGCTGCGGCGGCCATTTGCGCCGCGTTGGATGGAAGCGAGGTCAAGCGATGATTCCGAAGCAGTTTCTGTGTCTTTCCGCGATAGGCGCATGGGCTCTTGCAATCAAGGGGGGCATGGGACAGGTTCAAGTTTCGAGCAAGGGAGCGCTTTCATGCCTGAGAAAAAGAAGAGCTTTGCGGCGCAGTTCATCGCCGAGCCGGGCAAGGCCTTCAAGCTTGCGGACCGGGATCCGCGCGATCTGTCCGCCTTCGACGACAAGGAAAAAGCCAAGGTCAAAACCGCCGAGGATGCCGAAGCAATCGATCAATTGCAAAACCGTCTCTTCGCGGAAGGAAAGCGCGCGCTGCTCGTGGTGCTGCAAGGCATCGATTGCTCGGGCAAGGATGGAACGGTGCGCGCCGTATTCAACCACTGCGGCCCCATCGGCGTGCATGTGACGCCGTTCAAGGCGCCCTCCGAGGAAGAGCGCGCCCACGACTATCTCTGGCGCGTGCACAAGGCCTGCCCCGAGAAAGGCTTCATCGGCATCTTCAACCGCTCGCATTACGAGGACGTGCTGGTGGTGAAAGTCCGGAAGTTCGCTTCGCCCGAGGCAATCGAGCGGCGCTACGGCGAGATCAATGCCTTCGAAAAGATGCTTTCGGATAACGGCACGCGCATCCTGAAGTTCATGCTCAATATTTCGAAAGAAGAGCAAGGCGAACGCCTGAAGGAGCGCGTGGAAGATCCCGCCAAACGCTGGAAGTTCAATCCAAGCGACCTCGCCGACCGGGCACTTTGGGACGACTACATGGCCGCCTACGAGGCCGCGGTAAAGCGCTGCTCCACCGCGGACGCCCCCTGGCACATCATCCCCGCCGACCGCAACTGGGTAAGGAACGCCGCGATCTCACGGATCGTGCGCGAGACGCTGGAGGAAATGAACCCGAAATATCCCGAGCCCAAGGATTGGGACCCGAAGACGGTGAAGATCGTGTGACATTTTTCTCCCCCAACTTGTTGGGGGAGTGCCCCGAAGGGGCGAGGGGGTGTTGACGAAGCGCTCCGGCCGGAGCGCAATCACCTCAACCCTCGTGCTGAGGTGCATCGCGAAACGCGATGCCTCGAAGCACGGCCACGAGTCCGGGCGGCAAATTCAACGCCTGCTGCCATGCTTCGAGGCTCAGCCTCCGGCTGAGCACCTCAGCATGAAGTTTTTTGGAGGAATGCCGGAAAAAGCGGCGAAGGTGTGCAATAAATTGCTCCGTACACAGACTAACTACCCTTCTCCCGTCGGGAGAAGAGCCTGTCCCGGACTTGATCCGGGATGCCCGAAGGGGCGGATGAGGGCCTTGAGGAATGCTGCAGCGCTGAAATTTCCCGCGTCGCGAAGCCGGCAAGGCCCTCATCCGGCGCTTCGCGCCACCTTCCCCCAACGGGGGAAGGGTGAAGTTCACGTCATATGCGATTGCCCGC
The DNA here is from genome assembly GCA_046160365.1 of Aestuariivirga sp. Taxonomy (GTDB): domain Bacteria; phylum Pseudomonadota; class Alphaproteobacteria; order Rhizobiales; family Aestuariivirgaceae; genus Aestuariivirga. The sequence goes on from JBJXGL010000095.1 coordinate 3,899, forward strand.
CCCGCTTCGCATTCTTTCTGCGCGTATGCCACGAGTCCATCGCCGCGATTGCCTCGCCCCGATGCTCCAAGGAGCTGCCACCAGAGCTTTGACAGACCGGTGGTGGGTCAGTTTGAATTCCCGCCTTGGACCACCAACCAGACATGTACAGGATATGCGTGAACCGACGCGATTGACCCAAAGCTGAACTCGGCCCGCATTATCGCAATTTATCGCAGCCGAATTGTCTCCGTCGCTGTTCCGTCAACCCTCACCCTGAAAATCATATCATCGGCTTCGATCTCAAATACATGCTGAATGAATCCCAAATTCAGCGTTGGAGGAGCAGCGTCGACTTTTCGGGATGACTTGAACTCTTCTAGCAAAAGCTCTCCGCCAACGTGATTGACCCGGTAACTCCGCAACCGTAGAGACTTGGGCGTCCTGACAATTTCTGCGAATACCGCTTCCACTGCGATCACTGCACAACCGTTTCTACTAAGGTAAATTGGTCGTTTGAAGAACTGGCGAATCCGTTTGCCAATTTCGTACCATGCCTCCAAGTTTTCCTTGATAGGTTTGCCGAGAAAAAACATAGCAAGTATGAGTGACCAAAGGGGAATAGTTGTCGTTGTCAAAACAGTAAGGAAAGCTGGCAAATCGGCTCCCGGGCCAATGTTTGCCTCTTTGAAGTCAACTCCAAATTCCTTCTGAATCTGAAGGCGATAGTTTTCGCTATCTTCCGCCCACGTGTCTCCACTGTCATAAGTTTCATCGACAACTAGCACAAAAATCTCATCGTTTTGTTCGGCTGGTTGAACGTCGATGTTCATTTTTCAACACCTGTTGCATGACTTCTAAGTATTCAAACGCAGGCTGAATCTCAAATGATGATATATTGAAGGCCTAGTCAGTACGTTTCTTCAACGTGAACTCCGACAAAAGAAACTTGGTCTTCCCAAATGCCCACGTTCTATGAGGTTTGGGATGCAACCACCCAATGCGTTTCCCTTTTTCATCATGAGTGTTAAGAAGGCTTAGCAGACCCACATTGACATTGACTGCGGAAACAGCGGTCTCAAATTCGCTTTGGCTGACTGCGCATGTGTACTTAGCTGCCGATACTGCGGTATCCGGTACTTTGGGGTCAGGGCGCTTAACGTCCGTGGCATCTCGCCCAAGGCAAGTCCAATTTCGCATATCACTGTCGAGCTTGAGTTCGACCACACTGCTTTCTCCGGACTTAGGGAGAATTTCAGGCAGAACGTCAGAGTTTAGCACATAGATTGCGATTCTCTCCGGGACTCTATCGTAGGGTGGCTCCATGTGGTTATGGCCTGGAATATTGTCTCTAACCAGTGACGCGGTTGCTTCAGATTTCGGCAGCATTGTTTGAAAGAAGAAGTGTAGCCGTGTGGACTTCGCAAAGTCTTGTTCGCCGCCGTCCTTCTCGTTTATGATCTGCAATCCGAGGCGCAGTGTTGCGTGACTCAAGTCCAATGGACCCGGAATGCTTCTCTGCCCTTTGCATTCGCCCGGTAAGTATCCGTTCGTCCAAATCACCAACGGTCCAATCAACATCGAGTATTCAACGTGATTGGTGTCGATTGCCCATGGACCATCGGAGACCACCCTGTTTTCATTGAATAGCAGACAATCATTGCCGTAGACCTCGCCCCAACCCCACTCCGAGCCCGCGAAATTCTTGTCGAATGGGTTCTCTTGGCTTGCTGATGGATTATCTGCTGCGTGCATGAAGAGCACGCCAACAACAACAAATGTTGCGAGAGATTTCCGCCTCATCCGTAAGTTCTCCTGAAGAGATTGACCCCCGCGTAGTCAGAGCTCCGATCCGTCACGAAGATTACACGCCTTCGTTGTTTGATGCTAGACCCTTGGCCACAGCAAGCAGCTGCTCGGCGAGACTGCATTCACGGCCAACGCAATTAAACGTCTGCCTCTGGCCCTTGGCGGCCAAGTTGGATGCTGGAACTCGGCTTCAGCAATTGAGTGTGATGCGGAAACACCAAGTCTGCGACGATGGCAAATCCCTTGGAATTCAGACTGACCCACCGCCGACAGACCGGCCCACCTGACCCCACAAACACTTTTGAGAATAGTCCTTGACAGGCTGTTTTTTCTCTGTGTATGTTCTCTTTTTGTTTTCGATATGGAAGGAATCCCCATGGATTGGGACTTGGCACTGACGCGAAACCGCGATGCGCTTTTGCGCATCGTGGGCACGCTCTTTGCCATGCTGGGACTGGCGGATAACGCCGTCATTGACCGCATTCCCAGGGCACTTCACAGCGCCATCCTGCGCATTCTCCGGCCTGCCGAAGCGGCTGTCCGGCGGCTCATCTTCGTGGCGGCCAAGGATATTGTGCTGAAGCCTCGGGCAGAGCGAGCGAAGCCGGTGGGCAAGATTGAAAAGAAAGGCAAAGGCAGCCGCCGCCCTCTCTTCCGGCTCGAGGATGCCCGCCCGCCCATGGTGCCGGGGCCTCCGCGCAAGAGGTACCGCAAGAGCATCGGCATCCACTTCTACCCCTATGAAACTCTCATCCGGCCGGCCGTTCCGGCAAAGCCCGCTCCGATCAGAGACGGCAAGATCGATGGCAACCGCCTCAAACGCCGCCTTCAGGCGATCATGGGTGCGCTTGAGAATCTCAACCGCGAAGCCAGGCGCTGCGCCCGCTGGATGGCGCGGCGAAGGAAGATTTTCGAGACACGCCTGATCTACGTCAACCCGATCCGCCCCGGCCCCGCGCCGTACCTTCACGAGAAGTCCCGGCACGAAGTGGAAGAGGTGCTTCGGGATTGCCACTGGCTCGCCTGGGAGGCGAGGGGCCTCGATAGTTCCTGACCCCCTCATTCCACCTCAACTTAAGCCCGCCCGTGGAGCCAAACCCCGGTTGCCGCGGCGCAAACGCGCGCCGTATCATCAGTATACGGACTAAAATGACGCGCGGCGAAGCAGCCGCCGCCCCTCCGCTCGCTCGTCTATCATATTCACACATCTTGCGTTCCGCACGAGCCGCTAATGCTCGTGCGATGGTCGCATCGTAGCCAATCGAACTCAATGACTTGCTCAAAGTGCCGAGCAAGCCGCAAAGCCGGAGCGGCGCAAGTCATTGACTTCGTTTGTCCGCGATGCGGATGCGCAGCGAAGCATTCGACGGCATGATGCGCGCGTGTTGAGCCGAGTCAGCTCGCTTTTCGGCTTAGAGCACCCGGCGATCAGTTGGAATCAACTGATCGCCGATAAGGTGCTCGAAAATCAATAATTTAGCGCAACTTTCCGCGCTCAACCGCTACGCACTTGAGCGCCCGTTGCGCTAGATTGCATCGTTGCACACCCGCAAATGGCCAAGACGGGGTCAAGGCCCCGGCGCTGCTCCGGCTGCGCCACATGATCCGAATTTCAAGCCGCGGCCTTGAGGCCGGCTTGGCCATTTGCGACGCTGGCAACAGCAATCGAGATGTGCCAATCCGATAGCGCGCGCTCTGGGATTAAGCGTTGAGAAACTTCTCTACTTCCGCCTTCGTGGGTGCCGCCGACGCGGCGCCTTTTTTTGTCGTCGAAAGCGCGCCGCAGGCGGAGGCGAAACGCAGCGCCTGGGCCAGCGGCATTCCGGATTCGAGCGCGTGGGCGAGGCCGCCGTTGAAGCAGTCGCCGGCGGCGACGGTATCGATGGCGTTCACTTTGAAGGGCTCGATCGTGCCCTCGGTTTCGGCTGATGCGTAAGCGAGACCTTTGGCGCCGAGTTTGACGATGGCCGTGCCGAGGCCCTGTCCGCGCAACTCGCTCGCCGCTTTCAGCGCTTCATCAAGCGTCGTGGGTTGCCAGCCGATGAGCGCGGCGGTTTCGACTTCGTTGGGTGTCGCGATATCGGCATGCCGCCAGACGTCTTTCGGCAGTCCATCCTTCGGCACGGGCGCTGGATCGAGAACCACGCGGCCGCCATGGCTGCGCACGATCTTCGCCGCTTCGAGCGAGGCCGCGAGCGGCACTTCCAATTGCAGCAACAGCACGTCTGCTTTTTCCAGCGCGGGTCTGGCGCGCGCCACATCGCTTGCATCCATCCGCATGTTGCTGCCGCTGACGATGGCAATCGCATTCTGCCCGCCTTGGCCGACATAGATGATGGCGAGACCTGTCGCGCCATCGGAGTCGCTCGCGATGCCGTCCGCTTTCACGCCATAGGACGTGATCTCGCGAAACGCGGCTTTGGCGAAATCATCGACGCCGAGGCGGCAGACGAACGTGACGTCGCTTCCGAGTTTGGTGGCCGCCACCGCCTGATTGGCGCCCTTGCCGCCGAGGCCCCAGTTGTAGGACGTGCCGGCCAATGTCTCCCCCGGTTTTGGCAGGCGCTCGAGATAGGCGGTGATGTCCATGCCAATGCTTCCGAATACCGCGACCGCCATTGAACCCGCTCCTACTTCACGCCCCGCATTCTCGCGGCAAGATACTGGAAGAAGCCGGGATGATACCAGAGGCCGGATGTGCCTTCAGGGCTGCGGCTTTCGAGGCGGCCTGCCAGCGCATCGGCGACGGCCTGTTTCAGCAATGGAAGGGCGGCGGCGATCTGAAGAAAGGGGTAACTGCTGATATTGTCGTTCGCGGTGGGTTCGATCAGAGCCTGGCTGACGATGTTGCCGGTGTCGATGCCGCTGTCGACGAGATGCACGGTGACGCCACAGTGGGCGCGATCGTTGTTGTAGAGCGCCCAGTATCCGCCATGCGCGCCGCGGTACTGGGGTGTGACACCCTGATGGGTGTTGAGGAGAATGGCGGAGGTCGAGGCCAGCGTGTCCCTGCCGATGATGCGGGTGCCATTCACCACGATGACTTTCGGATTGTAGCGGTGGATGAGATCGCGGCAGCCCTCGCTGTTGACGCTCTCGACATGATGGATATGGCCCGCCATGGGCGGAGTGCGCTCGAGATCGCGTTCGCGGCAGATCGCATCGATGCGTGCGTGCGCGGCGCGCGCAAGCCATGGCCTGATGAGGGCGATGAACGCGACTTGCGATGCGACGGTCAAAATTCCCAACTTTCGCATGCGATAACGCGCCATTGTCCGGCGCGACAGGCGTTCCTCGACGATGCAAGGAAAAGCGCCAAAGTCGCGCACCAGGCGATTGTACGCAATCCAGGTGGTCGGATTCTCGCCGCCGAGGAACAGAATGTCGGTTCTCGCAGTCATCGAACCTGCCTGTTCCCGGGATGCACGTCGCTATAAGCGCCGGGCAACGGCACGAGGCGCGTCAGTTCAAGCGGTTTACGGTCGAAACGCCGAAGTTCACGGTGCCGTTGACCGTTGCGATCGTCGTCGCGATCGGCCGGAGTGCGCGTTCCCATTCGACGGTCGGCGCGTTGGTCACGTAGATCGTGTCGTCCGGTTTCACGCCAAAGGCTTGCGCGATGAACATGGTTTCGGGCTTCGACATATCGAAACGGAAAATCGCCGGGCCCTCGTGCCAGTTGCCGCTCTCGTCTTTCCAGGCCCTGGGTTCGCGCATGCGGAAGACGAAGACGCCGGTATTGCTTGCAAGTTCGTTCGACAGGCCGCCCACTTGCGAGAGCGCATCGAGCAGCGACGGATTGAGCTTGGAGAATTCGACCTGGCCGGTCTTGGTGACAGCACCCAGCGCGTTGAAGACCTTGGTGTTGGCTTCGAGGACGACTTCGTCGCCGGCGCGGAGCTGCCGGTTGTTTCCGCTCTGCAGCGTCGAGAGCGGAATGCGTTTGACGCTGTTGCCACGGCGGATCACCACGTCGATCTGATGCTGCGGCAGGTTCGGGCCTCCGGCGCGCGCGATGGCATCGAGAAGGGTGAGCGGGCCTTCCATTAGCGAGAAGCGGCCCGGCGCTTTCACTTCGCCGCCCACGAGCACGCTGGAGCCCCGATCGGCGACGAGTTCCACATAGACCTGAGGTTCGAAGGCAACGCTGGAAAGCCTGGAGCGGATGCGATCCTCGACCTTCTGCGGATCGAGGCCCGCCACCTTCACGCGGCCCGCATACGGAAGCGAGATCGTTCCCTTGTGATCGACGCGTACGTTGTCGAAGCTCGTGCCGCCCGATGCCAGCGGCGCGAACAGGCCGCCGTCCTTGCTCTCGGAAATCTTGACACGGAGAAGGTCGCCGGAGGACAGCCTGACGGCGGGAGCCGCGGGCACGCCGCCGGTTCCCGCGCCATCGCCCTTTTTGAGGACCAGATAGTTGCCGATGGTGCTGGCATCCATGTTGATGAGCGTGAAGCCGGCGAGGTCAGCCTGCTTTTCGTTGAAGGCTTTCTCGGCCGGACCGGAGCGGGGAATGCCGGTGCATCCCGCCAGCATGGCAGCGGAAAGTGCGACAGCGGCGGCAGCCCGCAAGAGATTCGATATCATTGAGCCTTATTGCCCCCAAGCTTTCAGACTGAAGCCAACCATTCCCGTGACCGGAAAACCAGGCCGCACCGCCAGCTTCCCCTTGTTCCCTAGGTCGAATTAACCCATTAAGATCAAGCACCGCAAGTGCCTGATGCAACCGGTTGGCAATTCTCGGGCGACAATGCAGGCAAAGGTGTTGCCGGGCCCACTGCGGAAGAACCTGTGTCTGCCGGATCTGGGCCGAGCAGTGACTGAAATCATGTGTGAATCCAGAGGCTTTTCCGCATAGGTGACGGGGCGCCGCCGGCTACGATCAGGAGCCGGAAGGGAAGCCTTTGACTTTAACCATAGCGACGTTCGTGGCCGACCGTTGTTCAAATGCATCACTGGCCCGCAGTGCTGCCGGCTGCCTATGGGTCAGCTTCAGACGCCAGCCAGTTCGCGCATGATTCTCTCGTGATAGGCAACGCGGGCGGCCAGCGCCTCGCGGTTGCCGATGCCGGTACCCGCGGCGGCGGTCAGGGAGGTCTCGCGCTGTAACGCGAAGGTATCGACCTGATTGAGCCGCAGCAGGGCCTTGCGGCCGAGCTTTGCCTGCACCCGCCAAAACATGGCGGAGTCGCCGCCCATCGGCACATCGTCGAAGCCGCCGAGCTGGCGGGCAAGCTCGGTCCCGATCATAAGCGAGCTATAGTTTCTCCGCGCCATCGGGAAAACGCGCGGCGCGACGATGCGGCCTTCGGTATCGATGCGCAACAACAGCGAGGCAACCGCCCGGTACATTCCCGCATCGAGAATGCGGACATGAGATTCGAGGCGCTGCCGGTGGGCGAAGTCGTCGCCATCGAGAACCGTCACATAGCGTCCGCGCGCGGATTTGAGCGCTACGTTGCGCGAGCCAAAGGCGCCCAGCTGCCGCGGATTGCGCAACACCCGGATGCGCGGATCGCTGGCCGCCGCCGCTTCGGCGCGTTCCGCCGTCTGATCCGTGCTCGCGTCATCGACGATGAGAAGCTCCCAGTTGGCGAGCGTTTGCGCACGCAAGGAGGCGATCGCCATGGCGATATAATCTTCGACATTGCGGACCGGCATCAGCACGGTAACGGCCGGGCCGTCATCCCCGCAGCCGACTACCGGTGTTGGAAAGGACGCCAGGAGAAGAGGGCCTTGGCCGCCTGACGCGAGAGACGAAAGATTGCCCAGCGACAAAACCCGGTCAAGCAAGGCGCGGGCGTTGCTCCAATCACCTTCATGACTTGCGAGTGCTGCTCCGACGGCGGGGAACTGCAGTTCTTCGCCACGCGGCGTTTCCCGCGGCATGATCTTGCGGGCAAGCTGAATATCTCCCGCCGCAAGCGCCGCCGCCGCGGCGGCCAGGGGATGAATCGGTTTCAGCATGTATGCCGCTTCGTCCGGGGACCACGGCGCGATGGCCAGCGCAAAGCGGCGGCGCTGCTTCCTTGTCCAGCGCATCCTGGCGGCGGCGGCGCGGTGTTTCGCTTCCGCGATGTTTCCGAGTTTCGCGAGCGACACCGCCTGTCCATGAAGACCCAGGAAATCCACGGCTGGAACAGGCGCCTGCGTTGCGGCCATGTGCATGCCGAGGCGGTCGAGCACGAAGGCATCGTGAGGAGCGGCCGCGAGCGCCGCAATCTCATTGCCTCTTGCAAGTGCCAGGAGCGCGCGCGTCCGCTGCAGCATCCAGTGTGGGGAACGAGGGGCCGTTCTGCTCACGCTCAGAAAGTCTGATTATAGGCGCCGACCTCGGGCGAGCGCCGGAGGACCGCGTCGATGGCTGCAAACATGTCGCGCGCACGAACTTCCGATACAGGGCTTTCGACGACAACGACAAGCTCCGGTTTGTTCGAGGAGGCGCGCACGAGGCCCCACGTGCCGTCGGCGGTGGTGACGCGCACGCCGTTCACGGTGAGGAGTGAAGAGATGGCCTGCCCCGAGAGCTTCCCGTTTGACTTGTGCAACGCTTCGAGATCGCCGGTGACGCGCGCGACCACATCGTACTTCACTTCGTCGGCGCAGTGCGGCGACATGGTGGGGCTGCCCCAGGTTTTGGGAATCGCGGCATAGAGTTCCGAGAGTCTTTTGTCCGGATTGCGGTCGAGCATGTCGAGCACGGCGATGGCTGTCACCAATCCATCGTCATATCCTCGGCCGATCGGCGGATTGAAAAAGAAATGCCCGGACTTCTCGAAGCCCGCCAGCGCCTTGGTCTCGCGCACACGGCGCTTGATATAGGAATGGCCGGTCTTCCAGTATTCGGTTTCGGCGCCGAGCCGCTTCAATTCCTCGTCGGTCGAGAAAAGAGATGTGGATTTGACGTCGACCACGAAACGCGAAGGCCCGTGCACGCGCGCCAGATCGCGCGCCAGCATGAAGCCGATCATGTCGGCGAAGATTTCCGCGCCCGTATCGTCGACAACGCCGCAGCGGTCGCCATCGCCATCGAAGCCAAGCGCCAGATCGGCGCGATGTTCTTTCACGGCATCGGCCATGGCGTGCAGCATCTTCAGATCTTCGGGATTGGGATTGTAGCGCGGGAAGGAATGATCGAGTTCGGTGTCCATCGGGATCACCTCGCAGCCAAGTTCGGTGAGAACACGGGGGGCGACGAAACCGGCTGTGCCGTTGCCGCAAGCGGCGATCACTTTGAGCTTGCGCTTGAAGGTTCCGCGATTGATGAGATCGGCAATGTAGGTTTCGGGGAAGCCTTGGTGGAAGCGGTAGGAGCCGCCCGCAAGATCGAAATCCGCGTCGAGAACAATCCGCTTCAGCTCCAGCATATCGTCCAGACCGAAGGTCACGGGCCGGTCGCAGCCGAGCTTGACGCCGGTCCAGCCGTTTTCATTGTGGGAGGCCGTCACCATGGCGACGCAAGGCACATCGAGCGCGAATTGCGCGAAGTAAGCCATGGGCGAAAGCGCGAGGCCGATGTCGTGCACCTCGCATCCTGCCGCCATCATGCCCGAGACGAGCGCGAGTTTGATCGATGACGAATAGGAGCGATAGTCGTGGCCGGTGACGATCGCGGGCTTGATGCCGCGGCGGCGCACAAGCGTGCCCACTCCCATGCCCACGGCCTGCACACCCATGAGATTGAGTTCCGGCGCTTTCCCCGCCGCAGCCGTGCCGAACCACCAGCGCGCGTCGTATTCGCGAAATCCCGTGGCCTTCACGAGCGGCAGGGATTCGTAACCGAGCGTGTTTGGAGCAAGCTCGGCTAGAGGCTTCGGGAAGGTGAGGGCGTCAGCGTGTGTGGGATTTTTCATACAGGAGTTCAACGCTCTCGAAGCGCGAAAGTTTCAGTAACGCGGCCGCGGCGCGGCGCAGCGAACGGCCTTCGATCGCCAGCGGCTCGGCGCGGCCGGAAAGGTAGGAGTCAAGTTCCTCGAGCTGGTTCTGCGGCAACTCGCTCAACAACTCTTCCGCATTGAGCTCGGGCGCCTCCGCGAAGGCCGAGAAGAACGGCGACCAGTCGCCGGTGAGCGAACACCATGAAACGATCAGCTCCATGCGCGCGGGCGTCGGTTCGGCGATCGCTTCGGCGACAATATGAACGATTCGGTGATTGGTTTGAAGATATCCCTTGAAGCGGTACTTCTTGGCGCGTTCGAGGCCCTTCTGCGCAGGCTCCCGCAAGGACAAAACACGCGCCGCGTAGGGGCCGAGCGCGGCGTTCTCGACGAAATGTATCGCGCGTTTGTATTCGCCTAGCGCAGAGTAGATTTCGGCAAGGCGTAGCGCTGGTTCGCCGCCGTAAAGCTCGGCCGCGAAAGCTTCCTCCCAAAAGGCGATGGCATCCGCATAACGGCGCTGTTCGATCAAGGCCCGTCCCGCCTCACGGGTTTCGGCGGGCGGCAGAGGCTCGCCCGCGTAATCCTTGGCTTCCATCACGATCTCGACGATGCGGTCGAATTGCGGATGATGCAAAAGGGCGGGCGGCAATTCGGCATAGAGCTTCCACGCCGCATCGCCTTCGCCGACGTGAGCCAGAGCTTCGCCGAGAAAGGCATTGGCGATCGCGCCAGGGCTCGCGGCGGCCGCTATCCTCCAGGCGCGGGCGGCCTTCATCCATTCCCGCGTGCTGCTGGATTGAAGCGCTTCCTCAAGCCGAGTTGCCGTGACCGTCATGTTGAGACCTTTTCGGCCTTGCGGGCGCGCGTTGCAAGCGCGTGAGATTAATCTTCTGGTTTATCACGCCGCGGTTGTCGAGGGCGGCAGGGAGGCAAGTTTTTCGCGCAGCGACAGAAGCTGATTGTCGTCCGGCTCGGCCGCCAAGCCTTCATCGCAAACGGCGAGGCCTTCCTCGCGCTGTCTTGCCGCATAGCAGATGCGGGCGAGATTGCGGAGCGTTTGCGGATCGCCGCCTGTTTGTTTCGCGAGTTCGCGGGCCACCGGAAGGGCCGCGCGCCACTTGCCGCGCCGCGTGTAAGAATTGGTGAGGTAGCGCATGGCCGGGGTGTTGCCGGGGTCGAGTTGCAGGAGCGCCAATGCATGGCGTTCGACCGTCTCGGCGTCTCCCGTAAGGCGCGCTTCGCGCAATTCGCGCGACCTCAATGTGATTGCTTTGGATTTGAATCGCGCAATCGACGGATTTTCGGGATTGATGCCTGCAAGTGCCGCAATCAACTTCTCCAAGTCTTCCGTGCGGGCGGCGCGCGCCGCCTTGGTGAGCGCGTGCTGCAGGCCGACAATCAGCTTGTTCCGGATGCGCAGGCCGTTCTCCTGCTCCGCTGCGGCTGCGGTGAGGCCGCGGAAGACGACCGCGGACTCGGCCACATATCCGTGGCCATACAGGCGTTCGGCAATGGTCAGAAGCCGCCCGTCTTCGTGAGGTCCGGTTTGGGCGGCCGCGAGCCATGCCTCCGGGCTGCCGGGGTCGGACGATTTGTGTTTGATCTGGGCGATATCAAAAAGCAATTGCGGATCGTCCGGCGTCAGGGAGCGGAGATCTTCGAGTGCAGAAAGAGCGCGCTTGAAATCACCCTCTTTGTGCGCCGCGCGAGCACTGCGCCGCGTATCGCGGACGAATTTTTGCACGATCCGCTGGGATGGCCGCGAGTCGGGCTCAAGGCGCAAGGCAACCGCATGAAACTTGACCGCTTCCAGTTCGTTGTTGTCCTGCTGCGCCATGTTGGCCCGCAACACCAGTTCGCGCACCAGCGCGTGGGCGCGGCTCCTGGCCTTTTCGTCAGCGGGATGCCGCTGGATGACAGCCTCGAGTACCGAGGCTGCGGCCTCGGTCAGGCGGCTTTCCCGCAGCATCTGAACGGCGGACATGGCGGTATTGGCGTCATTTGCCGCAAGCAGGGAGAAGGTCTGCACCGCGAAGCTCGAATCGCCGGTTTGTAATGCTGAATCTCCCGCGAGCTTCAAGATTTGCGGGTCGTCCGGCTGGACTGCCAGGACTTTCCTGAAATGATCGAGGGCTGCCGCGTAGTCACCCTTGCCATGGCTGGCTCTGCCGGCGATGGCCCGGAAGCCGTAATTTCCTGGCTCGCTGTCCAGTACCGTCTTGGCAGTCGTAATTGCCGCGTCCCAATCCTGAAGCGACAGCTGCGCCTTCGCCAGATGCTGGCTCGCGTCCCGGCGGGACGGATCGGCTTCAAGTGCGCGCGCCGCGTAAGTTCTTGCCTCTTCGGGGATCTTCAGGGCCAAGGCGCAGCGTGCCGCCCAGCATAGCAGTTCGGCATCGCCTGGACTTTTCCGCAGCGCTTGTTCCAAGATTGGATACAGCTCCAGATACTGTCTGTCGCGGTACAGTTTTTTGAAGGTCTCGATATCGGCTGACACGGCGGGTTCTAAAACTTTCAGCATCCTGGATTTGCTAGTACCGTGCGCCCCCGGCGTTCTCATACCCCTGATTTGGCAGCGATTTCAATAAAATCTTGCAGCGCAATAGATAAACCGGCGCAACCCGTGGCGGTTATCGGAACAGGCTCAAGGCGCGGTAGCGGAGTTGCCCGAAGGCTGTCTTGAAGCGCAAGTCGAGAGTCCGAAGCGCGCCCGGTTGTTCATGGCGCTTGGCGTTGATGATTTCGAGAGCCTGTTCGGGCGTGATTTCCAGCCGTGCATCTCGCGTAAAGTAGCGGGGATAGGAGATGAGGGCGCCGTAGACCAAGTGATCGATGGTCAGGCGGCGCCGGCGGTTGGGCGGCGGCTCCACATCCTCGGTCAGACCCCATCCTGCATAAAAGGGCTGGCCGTGGCAGGTAACCGTGAGGTCTCTAAGTAGCGCCTCGAAACCGGCGAGCGAAGTCAGTGTTTCGACATGGGGATTGAGCTGAAAGAGAGATGTAATCGAGGTTTTGACCGCGACGGAATCAGCGAGCCTGGAAACTCTTTCCGGGGCAATGGCGCCGGCGCAGAGACCGGCTTCCACATCGGGATGGGGCTTATAGATGAGGTAGGCGTCTGGGTGCCGGATTCGAACGGCTTTGAGCAGCGCCAGATTGGCGCCGCCGGCGGACAGGGGTTCGGCCGCGTAATGCTTCGGCGCGCCAAGCCGGATGGACATGTCGTCGGCGGCTTGCCCAATCGCCAGCACCAGCTTTCGCCCGGCTAGCGAGGCGGGACGGAGAGCTTGTCCGGTGAGATTGTACTTCGTGATTGACTGCTCGGAGAGGGTGCGCCGGAGTCTGGCGGCTCTGGCCAGTTCCTGCTTGGATAGTTCCAGGTTTTCCAACAGCTCTTCCAAGTCAGATGGACGTGAGGGATCGAAGTAGATGCCCTTGGCGTCGGCGCAGAACGACATGGGCGGCGCGAAGGCCGCTCCCAGGCCAATGGAACGTACATAACCATCTTCCATGGCTACCAGATCGATGCCCTTTGCGGACAGCCGGTCACGGTTGCTTGTGGCATCGGACCCCCAGGCCACAATCCGGGCGCCTGTGGCCGATGCAATCTGTTCCGCCCTTTTCAGGCTGCTGGTGAAGCGAACGGAGGCGGACGGACCTTCGAGGAGCAGCCGGACGGCGTGGCGTTTGCGCAAAGCAATGCGGTATCCGATGCTGGGCAAGGTGTTGGCTACGTAACGTTGGCGCTGCAGGCCGAGCTGGCGGATGGCGGTGAGGCAATCGATTGGCTTGACCGTGGCCTGATCGAAGTAGCGCGGATAGAGCAGATAGGCTGCCGCGGCAAGTTCTGTTGCGCTCCTCTTGTGGCTGCGGCGCGCGGTTGATTTCCGGTCACGGGTAAGGCCCCAGCCGGCGTAAAATGGTAGCCCAAAACAATGGACCTGGCAGCCGGCCAACAGCGCTTCGAAGCCGAATTGACTCGATACGGTGTAGACTTTGGGTTTGGCGTCGAGCAGGCACCAGGGGTTAAGGTTTTCACCGAGCAGGGTCAGCCCCCTGGCCTCGGCGATTGCGCGCAGATAGCCCAGCTTGGCGCCGTTCATGACTTCCGGATGGAGCTTGACGAAAACCCGGGCGCCAGGATTTTCGGTGACAGCTTGATCGACCATGACGGCGAACGTGCCGCTATCGGCAAGTGCGCCTGCAATCGAAGCATCGCCCATAGTTTGATCGATCAGCAGCACCGATCCCGAGGGAATAGCGAACTCACGATCCATGCCGCTGCTGTATTTGGAGAGGCGGAGAAGGCGAATTTCCGCCCTTACGGCCTCCGCTTCCTCCAGTTCGGCCGGCGAGAACCGATGGTTCTCCAACAGATGTTCCAGATCGCTGGGGCCGGAGGCATCGTAGTAGATGCCGCGCCGGTCCATTACCAACGAGGCCGGAGGCGTCCGTGTCCCTGGATGGAGCGAGCGCAGGAAACCATCTTCGAAAGCCACATAGGGGACACCATGGCTGGCTGCGGCGCGTTGGGCCGACGCCGCGGTCGGCTTTCGCCCCCACCCCGCCACAGCACTTGGCGCAGCGGCGAAGGGCAGGGCCCTGACCGGCTCAAGGCCAGTCATGGCGCCGATCTGCCGGCGCAGACGCCAAAGTCCCGTGGTGTGAATCTGAACCGTGCCTGCCATGCGCTCAACCGACAGGCTGTTGTTATCGCGGAGCTACTGCCGAAGCGAGCGCTTCTGGCGTTCGAGCGCCAAACCGGGCGTGACGAAATCGGCAAGCTGCGGGCCGCCAGCCAGCACCTTGCGGCAGAGTTCCGGCAGCACCGCATCCTTGCCGCGCATGCTGTAGAAGTTGCCGTTGATCTGGCAGGTGATGCGGAGAAGTCGCACGAGACGCTCGTAAGCGGCGGCATCGCCGACGGGGCGGAGGCGGAAGAAATCCGCCAGCCGCATGCGCGGCACGATTTCGGGATGGTTGTAAACCGCGTGCCCCAGGACCAGCGTGGGGATATTGCGGGCCAGACCCTGATGGCAGGCAGTCGAGTTGACCGCGATTACCGACGTGGCGCGTTGCAGAACAGGCACGTTCTTGCCGGTGTCGATGAAGAACACATGATCCGCGACGCCAGCCTCTTTCGCTTCTTCCTCCACGACCTTGCGGAGGTTGACGAGGCCATTGTCGAGCGGGTGGTTCTTGAACACCAGGATGGCGTCGCCGGTATCGGCGGCGGCAAACTCCGCGATGCAGTACTTGACGAATTCGAGAGTGGACGAGAAGCGGCTGTGCTCGCGGATCTGCGAATCGGCGGTAAGTTGAAGGAACACAAGATGCAGCGGTGCATCGATTTCCCTTAAGCGCGCAAGGGTTCGTCCGGTGCGGCGCCAGCGGAGCGGCCAAGCGAGAAACCGCCTGAGCCAGAGGATCGCCTCGCTGACCACGCCGAGTTCGCGGTGGGTTACATAGCGAGGAAACGCCAGGCCGAGAACCGTGCACCAGAAATAGTACCAGAAGCCCGCCATGATATATTGCCGCTGCCACGGTCCGTAGCGGCGCGACGGGGGTACTTTCTTGGAATCCAGTTCTTTCTGGTCGATCGCGCTCAAATCGAGGCCGGCGAAGAGCGAGTTGCCATTGACGCCATCCGTTTCGCAGGTGATCCAATCAGGCCGCAGATATCCTTCTTCGAGGACGTGAATTCGGATGCCGCGCGGCTTCAAGGTGGCGATGGCCGCTTTGTGATAGGGACGGCAGTCACCATAGAGCACGACATCGGTGACGCCGTTGGCGCTGGCGAAATGCTCCAGCCATTCCGGCCACTCGGCCAGAGATCGGCTGAATATGACGCGGCGGCCCAAGCCGGCGTCAACCAAGTCGCCGCCGTTCAGCGCCACACGGGTTGCCCGCGCCCCTTGTTTTTCGAGACCGACCTGGAGCCGTCTGAAGAAGCCGCCATTGGGGCCCTGCAACAGCAGAATGTGACGCCCAGCCCCAACTGGGGCGCTGCCTCCGAGATTCTCAATCACGCGACACCACCATCGAACAATATGGCACCCCTGCTCCCAACATCCGGTCGCTCGCGGATGATGGGTCGCGGCGTGCTTCTAGCAACTCTTGATGGACAGGGAAAGCACCGAATCGGACTGTGTCAAATTGACATGGAAACTCGGGTTAACGCGGTTGCAGCCCATGCATCATGAGGGCGAGCAGCGTATCGCGCGCGGCGGGGATGACATCTTTCTTTCCGGTTACGGCCCGCACCTGGACATCGAAATCGGCGTAGTGCTGCGTGGTGGCCCAGATGGCGAAGATGAGATGATAGGGATCGATGGCGGTGATCTTGCCCAGCTCCGACCACTGGCGGATGACGGCGCCCTTTTCGTCGACGAGCCTCCGCAGCGGCCCTTTCAGAAAATCCCCGATCATCGGCGCGCCGTGCAGGATTTCGTTAGCAAAGAGACGCGATGCGGCGGGATTGTCACGCGACATCTCAAGCTTCGTGGTGATGTAGCGCGTGAGTTCCTGCGCCGGATCGCCATCTGGATCGAGCGCTTTCAGCGGTTCAAGCCAATCTTCCAGCGTTCGTTCGAGCAGGGTGATGTAGATGTCTTCCTTGCGCCGGAAATAATAAAGGAGGTTTGGCTTCGACATGCCTGCCTCGGCGGCAATCTGGTCGACAGTTGCGCCGCGATAGCCGTAAGCCGAGAACACCGTGAGGGCGGCATCCAGAATGGCCTCTTCGTTGCGGGCCTGGATGC
>JBJXGL010000096.1:0-17431 GCA_046160365.1 Aestuariivirga sp.
AGCTTGTGTTCGAAGACCATGACGGGATCGGGATCGTCGATGGCGGAGAGCAGCAAGCCCTTGGCGTCTTCCGGTGTCGAGGCCTGCACCACCTTGAGGCCCGGCACATGGCCGAACCAGGCTTCGAGCGATTGACTGTGCTGGGCTGCAGCACCCGTGCCGGAGCCGCAGGGGAAACGCATGACCAACGGCACGCTCGTTTTTCCGCCCAGCATGTAGCGCATCTTGGCGGCCTGATTTACGATCTGCTCCATGGCGAGGGTGGCGAAGTCCGAAAACTGGAATTCCAGCACAGGACGGCAGCCCGCCATGGCTGCGCCCACGGCTACACCGGCGGCCCCCAGTTCGGAGATGGGCGTGTCCATCACGCGGTCCTCGCCGAAGCGGTGGACGAGATCGCCGGTCACCTGAAACGCGCCGCCGTAAACGCCGATATCCTCGCCCATGAGGAAAACGCGCTCGTCTGCCTCCAT
Organism: Aestuariivirga sp.; assembly: GCA_046160365.1. Taxonomy (GTDB): domain Bacteria; phylum Pseudomonadota; class Alphaproteobacteria; order Rhizobiales; family Aestuariivirgaceae; genus Aestuariivirga. Next base: position 474 of record JBJXGL010000096.1, read on the forward strand.
GGCTTGGGCCAGCGCCTCCTGCACCGCCTGGGCAAACGACAACTCGCGGACCGGCGCGTTCATGACACGGCCAACGGAGTATGAACGTCACGGGTCACATCGGCTGTCGATGGATCCGTACCTGCTTGTGCAAAGATGATCGCGGCCTCGATTTCGGCTTCGGCGGACTGGCGAATAGCCGTTGCCTCCTCCACACCGATCAGACCCTGTTCGGCAAGCGACTGCTCGAAATAAGCAATTGGATCGCGGGCCTTCCAGGCCTCGATCTCTTCCTTTGTGCGATAGCGGTTGCGGTCGCTGCGCGAATGGCCGCGGGTGCGGTAGGTCTTGCACTCGATAAGAGTTGGCCCCTTGCCTTCACGGCCGCGCGCGATTGCTTCGAGGGCGGCCTCGGCCACATCCTCGATGCGATTTCCGTCGACCGTTACTCCCGGCATGCCGTAGGCCTGGGCGCGGACGGCAATCCGGTCCACGGCCATGGACCGTTCGGTCGAGACCGACATGCCGTATTGATTGTTCTCGCAGGCGAAGATCACCGGCAGTTTCCAGATGGCGGCGATGTTCAGCGCCTCATGAAATGCGCCCTCGTTGGTGGCGCCGTCGCCGAAGAAACAGACGGCAACATCGTCGCGCTTCTGCTTCTTGATGGCAAGTGCCGCGCCCACCGCAATGGGGATGCCGCCACCCACGATGCCGTTGGCGCCAAGATTGCCGCTTTCGACGTCGGCTATGTGCATGGAGCCGCCGCGGCCGCGGCAGTAGCCCTCTTCCTTGCCGAAGAATTCGGCGAACATCAGCTTCGGGTCAGAGCCCTTGCCGATGCAGTGGCCATGGCCGCGATGGGTTGAGGTGATGTAGTCGCTGCGGCGGAGCGCCATGGTCATGCCAATGGAACTGGCCTCCTGGCCGATCGAGAGATGCATGGTGCCGTGCGTGAGGCCACGCATGTAGCAGTCCTCGGCACCTTCCTCGAAGCGGCGGACCAGATACATGCGGCGGAGCGCCTCGCGGAGTTCCGGCGTGCCGAAGTGCCGGTAGAATGGTCGGGCATTGGACGCGGTCGCTGCGTTGCGCCGCGCGGCAGTCTGGGTCATGATGTTTGGCCGGGCTAATTCGCGGTCAATTTGATACTTTTCTTGTTCTCCGTGTCAATATGTATTATTTCTCGATTGGTGAAAGGGGAGGGGGAATGGCGGAGATAGAGCTACAGAAGATCTCCAAAGCCTGGGGTGAGTTTAAAGGCGTCGATGCCGTCGATCTCACCATACGGGACAAAGAGTTCATGGTGTTCCTGGGGCCCTCGGGCTGCGGGAAGACCACGACCATGCGGATGATCGCGGGCCTCGAGGAACCTACCGGCGGCGACATTCTGATCGACGGGGAAGTGATCACCGATTTCGATGCCCGTGACCGTGATGTTGCTATGGTGTTCCAGAGCTACGCGCTCTATCCCAACATGTCGGTTTACGACAACATCCGCTTTCCCCTCAGGATGCGCGGCATTCCCAAGGCCGAGCACGATGGCCTGGTGCGCAAAGCTGCCGACATGGTGGAACTGGGCGAACTTCTCGAACGGAAACCCAGGGCACTTTCCGGCGGGCAGCGGCAGCGTGCGGCGCTGGCACGTGCGATCGTGCGCCGGCCGCGGGTGTTTCTCATGGACGAGCCTTTGTCCAATCTCGATGCGAAGTTGCGGCTCACGATGCGCGGGCTCTTGAAGCACATCCAGCGCGAGCTTGAGACCACAACCGTTTACGTGACCCATGACCAGATCGAGGCGATGACGCTGGCAGACCGCATTGCCATCATGAACAAAGGCAAAATCCAGCAGCTCGGCACGCCGGACGAAGTCTACAACAATCCCAACCACCTCTTCGTCGCGGGCTTTGTTGGATCGCCGCCGATGAACCTCATTCCCGGCAAGATCGAGAATGGAACATTCATCGGCCCCGACACCAAGGTAAGCAAGGTGTGGAAGGGAAGCCATGGCAATGCCGTGCTCGGCATCCGGCCAGAGGACATCACGGTGGTTGCTCCGGGCAAGGGTCATCTCACCAGCAAGCTCTTTTCGCTGGAACCGACGGGCGATCTGACGCTTGTGACCGCATGGGCGGGGAAACAGCTGATTGTCGCGAAAGGCGAAAGAAGTTACCGGCAGACAGTGGATACGCCAGTGTCCTTCAAGTTTGCCGTCGACCGGATATTCCTTTTCGATGAAGCGAGCGGAAGCAGGCTTTAGTCCTGTCCTGGCCGCGACGTTTTGTCAGCCAATTGACGGCTGGGCATGCTAGAAAGCGGGCGTCGGTTCAGGAGTGCGGGAATGGACTACGAGTCGTATTTCACCGAGCAGTTGGATGGGCTTCGGGAAGAAGGACGGTACCGCGTGTTCGCCGATCTCGAGCGGCAGGCGGGATCGTTTCCAAAAGCCACCCGTTACGGTCCCGATGGTGCGCATGAGGTGACCGTGTGGTGCTCGAACGACTATCTCGGCATGGGACAGCATCCTGCTGTTCTCCGCGCCATGCACGAGGCGCTCGACCGCTGCGGCGCCGGGGCGGGGGGAACGCGCAACATCTCCGGCACCAATCACTATCATGTGGAACTGGAGCGAGAGCTTGCGGACCTTCATAGCAAGGAAGCAGCTCTCATCTTCACGTCCGGCTACGTGTCGAACTGGGCGGCGCTCGGAACCCTCGCCGCCATTCCGGGCTGCATCGTGTTCTCCGACGCCGGCAATCATGCCTCGATGATCGAAGGCATCCGGCAATCGCGCTGCGAAAAACACATCTTCAAGCACAACGACGTGCGCGATCTGGAACGGCTGTTGCGTCAGGCCGATCTAGGGCGGCCAAAGCTCATCGCCTTCGAATCCGTTTACTCGATGGATGGCGATATAGGGCGCATCGCTGATTTCTGCGACCTCGCGGACCGTTACGGCGCGATGACCTATCTCGATGAAGTGCATGCCGTGGGCCTCTACGGCCCACGCGGCGGCGGTGTTGCCGAACGCGATGGGCTGATGAACCGGCTCACCGTGATCGAGGGAACGCTGGGCAAAGCTTTCGGCGTGGCAGGCGGGTATATCGCGGCAAGCGCCGCGCTGTGCGACTATGTTCGGAGCTTCGCCTCGGGATTCATCTTCACGACCGCCATTCCACCCGCCGTGGCGGCGGGGGCCATTGCTTCGATCCGGCATCTTAAAACGAGCAACAGCGAGCGGCTGGCGCAGCGGGATCGCGTCTTCAGGCTCAAGCGTGCACTGGATCGCGCGGGCATTCCCTACATGCAGAACGAGAGCCACATCGTGCCGGTGATCGTTGGCGATGCCGCGAAGTGCAAATGGATCAGCGACTATCTGCTCGACCGCCACGCCATCTATGTTCAGCCGATCAACTATCCGACGGTTGCACGCGGCACGGAGCGGCTCCGCTTCACGCCCTCGCCGCTGCACAGCGATAGGGATATCGACAAGCTCGTTTCCGCGCTCTCGGAACTTTGGTCACAATGCGCGCTGAGCAGGGCGGTCGCCTAGGATGGTTTACGATGCGCCGCGAAGAAGCGGCGCATGCGGAGCAGTGTCCGTTGCCATGACGATTGGCGGAGATTCTCTCGCAGGCCGCGACTATAAATTTCCCGGCAGGCATTGATGCGGAACCTGTATTCCTCAAAACTCATGGCGGCGATGAACGCGCCGAGTTCCCCGCCGTCCTTGAAGTCGCGCATATCCACGAATGAACCGCGCGGGAAGGATTGATAGATCGTTCCGTTCGCGTGGTAGATGGGAAGGCAGCCCGCGGCAATCGCCTCCCACAGCTTCTCGGTCACATAGAAATCCGCGTCAGTATTTTCGGGGCATAGATTGAAGTTTGCCGTCTTGAGAAACTCCATCTTGGAACTTTGGCGGTTGAAGTAGCGAGTATCGGCCTTGGCTACTCCTGTAGGCCAGTTCTTGCCGATGATCCTTGCCTGACCCTGACGGAAAAGATCAAGCGCGAAGTTGGCGCGTTTGACGCAAAGCGACCGGTCGACGCCCTCGACGACGAGCGGCCATTCGCGTTTCGCAGCGGCGACGCTGACTGTCTTGTCTGTGAAGTCCGCGTTGAGGCTTCGTTCGTCCGTGAGCAGTGCTACTTCCTCCGCGCCGTCGCAGTAAAAGAAGTTGTCCGAATAGACGCGGCCATTGTGAACGTTGAACACGTGCAAGGTGCCTCCGGTAGGAAGCGCCAAGGTTTCAAGCGCCGTGTCGCTCAGAAACGGCTCGTTGGTCCATAGAAAATAGATCTTTGAAGGATCGGTTGCGGCGGCGGCGATGTCCTTGAAACGGGCAGCGCACGCAAAGGCCGCATCGGCGAGCGTTTGCGTGCGAGCCGCGCCCATTTCCCGGAGCCAGCGATCGGAAGAAAACGGCGTGTTGATCATTCCGTCGGGCATGAAAATGCCGGCAGGCGGTCCCTCGGCGGGAACAAGCGCAGCGACGGCCCGCGGCTCGATGTCGCTCGGGACATGGATTGGCGCCTTTGCTTTGGTTGCGTCAGGTGCGCTGCCGCGCATCGCCGGTGATGGCGCGGACGGAGCATCGGTCTTGTCGCCAAAGCCGCGCTCCTCCGCGGTGTAGGCTTGAAAGGCGAAGGGATCGATCTCGCGCGGCTTCGAGTCCGCCCGGCGAAGCGCCACTTTTGGCAATCCGGCATTCACCAGCGTGCCATCGTAGAGCATAAAGAGGCTGGCATCGCGGTCCGGCATCCACATGGCGTCGATGGAATTGTCGGCGATGCCGAATTTCGGAAAGTCCGCGGCCTCGACGAAGAAAGCATTGCCGCGATGGGCGCAGACCAGCTCGTGATTGCGGCGTTTGCCGAATTCGATCAGTGCACGGAGCGACGATCCTTGGTTGATAGCGGGGTCTTTGTCCTGGATGAAATAAACATCGTTCGGGATGCCCGTGTTGAATTCGATGACCAGGAGGCGCGGGCGAAAGCGCGCCATCGACTGCCAGATGTGCCAGTCATTGCCATCGACGTCGATGACGGCCAAATCGAGATCGAGCGGCGCGCGGGCGCGGCGAAGGTGGAATTCCAGGGAGTCGGTCTTGGGATCGAAACCAACAAGCGCATGGCTGCAGATCACCTTCTGGTGGCTTGCATGGGTCTTCACAAGGTCGTTGAATCGCTCGGTTTTCGCTTCGATCTGCAGCGAATTCCAACCATGATTGGCGATCAGATTGTAGGTGTTGCTATGGGTGACGCCATCCCAGGCGCCGAACTCTACGCACCATTTGTTGCGCGTGCCGATGACCTCGAAGATCTTTTCGATGATGCCGTCCTCGCCGTGCTGCGAAGTCACCGTGCGGGCGTGATCCGCGAGCCAAAGGCTCTCCTTCTTGCGCCGGTCGATGCGCATGTGGCGGATGGCCGGCATGGCGCGCTATCGCATCAAGCCCGCAGCCGGCTTTCGCCCTGCGTCGTATCGAGGAACCAGCGATAGGTCTGAGCGATACCGTCCTCAAGCGCGATCCTTGGTTTCCAGCCGGTGGCGAGAAGCTTGGAGCAGTCGATCAGCTTGCGTGGCGTGCCGTCAGGCTTCGACACATCGGAGACGATCGCGCCCTTGAAGCCGACGATCCGCGACACAAGTTCAGCCAGATTGCGGATTGAGATTTCCTGGCCGGTGCCGATGTTGACGTGTTCGAGGCCGGAGTAGTGCTTCAGCAAATGCACGATGGCGTCGGCGCAATCGTCCACATGCATGAATTCGCGGAGTGGCGTACCCGTGCCCCAGATTTCCAGCGACTTGTCGCCGCGCAGTTTGGCCTCGTGGGCCTTGCGCATGAGAGCGGGGAGCACATGGCTCGACTGCAGATCGAAATTGTCGCCAGGGCCATAGAGATTGGTCGGCATGCCGGAAATGAAATCGCTGGCATGCTGGATGCGATAGGAGCGGCATAGCATCAGGCCCGCGATTTTGGCGATCGCATACCACTGGTTCGTCGGTTCGAGGGGGCCCGTGAGCAGTGAGTCTTCCGGGATCGGCTGCGGCGCCATTTTGGGGTAGATGCAGCTTGAGCCGAGGAACAGAAGCTTCTCGACGCCCAAGCGGTGCGAAGCCTCGATCACGTTCGCTTCCATTGCGAGGTTGTCATAGAGAAAGTCCGCCGGATGCTCGTTATTGGCGAGAATGCCGCCGACTTTCGCTGCCGCAATCACCACGGCCTGCGGTTTGTTCCTCTCGATCCAGGCATTGGTGGCGGCCTGATTGCGCAGGTCCACCTCGGCGCGCGAGGCCGTCAGAACCGTGCAATTCTCGGACGCAAGGCGGCGCACGACCGCCGCGCCGACCATGCCCCGATGGCCCGCGACCCAGACGCGTTTTCCGCTGAGATCATAGGAACTTTTCATAATGCACCGGCTTTAGGAGAGGGGAGCTTCTCCTGTCAACCGCACGCATTGTCTGGACTTCGCGCGCCATGTAAAGGGCCAGTCATGGTTTCCCGCATTCATCCCGTCATCATGTCGGGCGGCTCCGGCACGAGGCTCTGGCCCTTGTCGCGCGAGGCGCGGCCCAAACAGTTCCTAGAGCTTGGCGGCGAGGCGAGCCTGTTCCGGCAGGCCGCGCGGCGTGTCGTCAACGAAGACCTGTTTGCTCCGCTTACAGTCATTTGCGCCGAGCCGCACCGGTTTATCGCGGCCGAGGATTTGCGGCAGGATGGGCGAAGCGCGCGGATCATTCTCGAGCCCGTGGGGCGCAATACGGCGGCGGCTGCCGCGATCGCGGCGCTTGCGGCGGCCGAAGGCGATCCCGAGGCGCTCATCCTCCTGATGCCCGCCGATCATGTCATCGGCGAGCCGAAGAGGTTCGAAGCCGCCGTACGGACCGCGCGAGAGGCGGCGTTGAAGGGGTACCTGACGCTGTTCGGCGTTGTTCCCGCATCGCCCGCGACTGGTTATGGCTACATTCAGCAGGGCGAGGCACTCCCGGGCATTTCCGGGGTGCATGCGGTGCGCGCGTTCAAGGAGAAGCCGAATCTCGTTACCGCCAACGCCTATCTCGCGAGCGGCAAGTATTTTTGGAACTGCGGCATCTTTCTCATGGGCGCTGCGGCGTTCTTGTCGGAACTCGAACGCTTCGAGCCGGAGATCGTCAAATCCTGCCGAGCTGCCTTTGCCAATGCGGCGCGCGATGAAGATTTCGTGCGACTGCCGGAAGCGGAGTTTGCCGCGTCACCCTCAATCTCGATCGATTACGCAGTGATGGAGCGCACGTCGAAAGCGGCCGTGGTTCCAGCCGATTTTACGTGGAGCGATGTTGGCAGCTATACGGCGTTGTGGGAAGCGGCGGTCAAGGACGAGGCAGGCAACGTGCGGAGCGCGCGCGACCTGCTGGTCGATGTAAAGGACTGCTACCTGCACAGCGAAACGCAACGGATTGCGGCATTGGGGATCGAGGGGCTTGTGGTGGTGGCGACGGACGATGCCATCCTTGTGGCGCGGCGCGACCGGGATCAGGATGTGAAGCGTTTCGTCGAGATGATGAGGGCAGAGAAAACCTAAGGCACTTCGCCGCCGTAGCGCTCGATGAGCTTGAGCGCTTTGGCCATGTAGGCGAGGCCCATGGGCGAGAGGTTGGCGCGTTCGCTCATGATCGAGCCGCAGAGTTGGGCCACCCGGATGTCGAAGACAGCGAGCAGAAGCATCTGCTTGCAGCTACGCCTCACCCGCGACGTGCGCTGGCCGAAGAGCCGATCGTCATTGCCCTCGGCCGAAAGATTGCCTGCGCGGCTGCCGTCGATATAGGGTGTCAACACCTGCTTCAGGCGGTTGCCGTCATTAGGGTCTTCGGCAAGCACGGCGGCATAATCGACAATTGCCGCGGCGATGCCGGCAGGGATCTCGCGCTCGACCAGCGGTTTCCCGTCTTGCAGGCCGTCGAGATATGAAACGGCAAGGAACTCTCCAACCAGATTGGCGTGCGATACGTCTTCAATGCGGCCGCCTTCGGCGTAATTGTAAGCGTAAGCGCGGCCATCGGGGAGGCGGCGGAGGCCCGACGATTTCAGGAAATAACGCGTGAGCGCGTCGACGCGCTGGCTGGCTTCGCGGTTGCCGGCCGCTTCGCCAAGATATTGCAAGGCCAGCGCCATCTTGAGCTGGATGTTGAAGGCCTCCGCCCGTCCGGCAAGATTTTTCTGGGTTTCGCATTTCTCCTCGGCTGAGACGCTCCATTGCTCGAGGATTTCGCCGCCCGCTTCGGCGCAAGAAACATCGCCCGTCGATGCCGGAATGAGATAGCGGCTGCCGCCGCCGGATACGTCTTCAAGCACGGAGTCGAACACCTGGACCGTTCGCAGAATTTCCTTTTCCAGCTCCGCCGCATCCATGCCGGCGAGCGCTGCGAGCTCCGGCTTCTCCCTCATAAAGCCGAGGAGGCGCGCCGCTGGCGACAGGACCAGCGCGGAAGTTCCGACGCGGACAGTTCGGAGCTTGAAATATGCATCGAACATGCCCCAGGCGGGGAGTTTCTTTCCGGTGAGGCCATCGACACGGCCGGCGCGGTCATCGCGATAGGTGAAGGCGATTTCGATCAGTTCGGCGAGGGCGGCGGCATATTTGATGTCGCCCGTCGTCTCGTACATGGTGGCGTAGGCTTCGGCCCACTCGGAGAATACCCATTGCGGGACGCGGTCGCTCTTGAACTGGGCTTCGAAGTCCGCGCGCCGCTTCTCGATTGCCGGTTCGCCGCCAAAGAAGACGCGGTCGAAATGCTGGGCGGCCTTCCGCCATGTTGCAAGTTCAGGCGGCACGCCGTCGAGCGCGCGCGCCGGGAGGGCCGCCACGAGCAGGCAAAGGCAGAGGAGCAGGCAGCGGATCATCCGCGACTGTTCGCCGCCGATTGGGACGACAATATGATCTCTTCTAGCTTGCCGCGCGGCCGCGGATGTCCTGGCGGAAGCCGGCCTTGTGGAGATGGGCTTCACGGGCAGCCTGCTCCATGTCGTGATCGACCATCATGCGCACCAGTGCCTTGAAGTCCGTCTTGGGCTTCCAGCCGAGCTTAGTGCGGGCCTTGGTGGCATCGCCCTGGAGATTGTCGACCTCGGTGGCGCGGAAGTAGCGCGGATTGATCTCGACATATTTCTTCCAATCCAGCCCGGCGATTCCGAAGGCTTCGTCGAGCAGTTCGCGAACGCTGTAGGCCGCTCCAGTAGCGACGACGTAATCGTCCGGCTCCGGTTGTTGCAGCATCATCCACATGGCTTCGACGAAGTCGCCGGCAAAACCCCAGTCGCGCTTGGCTTCGAGGTTTCCGAGTTCCAGCTTGGTCTGGAGGCCATGCTTGATGCGGCCCACGGCCCGCGTCACCTTGCGGGTCACGAAGGTTTCGCCGCGGCGGGGCGATTCGTGATTGAACAGGATGCCGTTGCAGATGAAGAGATTATAGGCCTCGCGGTAGTTCACCGCCGACCAGTGGGCGAAGACCTTGGCAACGCCATAGGGGCTTCGCGGATAGAAGGGCGAAGACTCCGCCTGTGGCGGCGGTGTCGCGCCGAACATCTCGGAAGTCCCCGCCTGATACAACTTGATGGTCTTGCCAAGCCGCACCTGCGCATCGCGCACGGTTTCGAGCAGGTACAGGCATCCCAGCGCATCGGCCTCGGCCGTGTAAGCCGGAACGTCGAACGAGACGCGCACATGGGACTGGGCAGCAAGATTATAGATTTCGTCCGGCTGCGTGGTTTCGACGACATGGCGCATGCTGGCGGCGTCGGTCAGGTCGCCGTAATGAAGGCTCAACTTTCCCGTGTCGTTGTTGCCGCCGAAGAGGTGGTCGATTCTATCGGTATTGAATGTACTGGCACGGCGGATCATGCCGTGAACGCGGTAGCCCTTCTCGACGAGGAGCTCGGCCAGGTAGGAGCCGTCTTGGCCGGTGATCCCCGTAATCAATGCGCTTTTCATATGCAATTCCGATACTTAGTTAACGCCCCTGACGCTGCCCAAATTCCTAGGCGGGCGCGTTTTAGGGGCAGGGGATAGGCGCGTCAAGCCGGACGGCCGCGTTGACTTGGCCTCACGGTTTTCCTAGAGCATCGCCTGCGAGAGTCTTTGGTGCGCTGCAACGGCGGGCCGGTGAGGGGCGTGGGAGAGAGTATTTGAATGTCGGACAGGCTCGACCGCAAAATCGCGGTGATTGGACTTGGATATGTCGGTTTGCCGGTGGCCGTCGCCTTCGGCCTCGAAGGCTACGATGTTACCGGTTTCGACATTAACGAAAGCCGCATCGCCGAACTCAAGCAAAACCAGGATCGCACCGACGAAATCGATCTCGCGGAACTGCAGCGCTGCGGCGTCAAGTTCACCAGCAACAAGGATGATATCGCCAAGGCCGACTTCTACATCGTGACTGTACCCACACCAGTGGACGAGGCGCGGCGGCCCGACTTGTCTCCGCTGCACGCGGCGTCCCGCTCGGTGGGCTCGGTTTTGAAAAAGGGCGATATCGTCGTCTACGAATCGACGGTGTTCCCAGGCGCCACGGAAGAGGAATGCGTGCCGATCCTTGAACAGGTGTCGGGACTTAAGCTCGGCAAGGATTTCGGCGTCGGATACTCGCCCGAACGAATCAATCCCGGCGAGAAGACCCGCAGGTTCAACACCATTCTCAAGATCGTATCGGGCTCGAGCCCGGAGGTTCTCGACATTGTGGCGGGGCTTTATGGTTCGGTGGTGAAGGCCGGCATTTATCGTGCATCGAGCCTGAAAGTGGCCGAGGCCGCCAAGGTCATCGAAAACACGCAAAGAGACTTGAACATCGCTCTGATGAACGAACTGTCGGTCATCCTCAGTGAGCTCGGGATCGATACCTATGACGTACTCGAAGCGGCGGGCACCAAGTGGAACTTCCTGAAGTTCACCCCCGGCATGCCGGGCGGGCACTGCATTCCAGTCGATCCTTATTACCTGACATACCGCGCGCAAAAAGCGGGACTTCATCCGGAGGTCATTCTTGCCGGCCGGCGCATCAACGATCGCATGCCATCGCTCGTGGCGCTGCAATGTGCAAAGGTTCTCTGCCGCAATGCCAAGGCGACCGACTGTCATGTCACGGTGCTTGGGCTTACATTCAAGGAAAACGTGCCCGACATCCGCAACAGCAAGACCGTCGATCTGGTGGACGAGCTGAAAGGCTTCGGTTTCAACGTGCATGTGCATGACGCCCATGCCGACCCTGCCGAAGTAAAGCGGGAGTGTGACGTCGAACTTGAGCAGCTCTCGGCGCTGAAGCCAGCGGACGCGGTCATCATCGCGGTGCCGCATGACGAGTATGTCGGCAAGGGCTGGGACGCATTCATGCCGCTGCTCAAGCCCGATGGCCTGATCATGGACCTCAAGGCCAAGCTCGCCCGCGAGGACAAGCCAGAGGGCGTCATCCTATGGCGGCCCTAGGCTAGGAGGCGCGCCGTGGCTAATCCCTATCTTCCGGATCTTCTCGCTCTATTGAAGCAACTGGAAGAGAACACGCCCGTGGCGCGGCGCGATCTCTACCGTCAGGCGTCGGATCAACTGCTGGACAAACTCAAGAGCAGCGACCCGCCTGCGCCGCAGTCGGACGTCGAGTTCGAGACCCGGCTGCTCGCTTACACGGTGCGCCAGATCGAAACCGACATCCGAAATGGCGTGGACGTTTTCACCGAGGATTACGATCCGGAGGAACTACTGGAGTTCGAAGCCAAGCTGGCGGTTATCCGGGAAAGGTCGAAACGCAGGCCTCCCGCCGCCAAGCCGACCGAAGAACAGAAGCGGCGGTTGCAAGCCAAAATTTCGGAGCACTGGCAGGAGCTTTCCAGCATCGACCGTTTTTCGAACCTCACCGCGCCGTCGGGAATACAGCGGTTTTTCGTGACACTTTTCGCGGTTGCCGAGTTCAACTTCGCCAACCTCAGGCAAGACAACCGCCTTTATCTTCTGGGCGAACTCGCGTTGCCGGTATTCTACGTGGGCATCATCATGACGATTTACTATTTTCTGGCGATGCGGTTCATCTACAATATGGACTTCATCCAGTTCGCTTTCACCGGGGCCATTTGCTGGGTGATGTTCCGGCAAACCATGCTCCGCGTCACGCTGGTGCTTACGCGCCCGGTGCTGCTTGGATTCTGGCAGGTCGGAAATCTGCACCGCACGCTTGCTTCCGCGGGGCTGTCTTTCTTCATTCATTCGTTGTCGTCGGTTACGATGTTGTTATTCGGCGTCTTCACCGGCTTGTTTCAATTCCCCCACGACCCCGTCATGCTGACCGTCGCGTGGCTCGTTATTTGGGTGCTTGGCCATAACTTCGGGGCCATCATTACCGGCCTCACCGTGGGACTGAAGCGGACGATGTTCATAAAAATGGTCATCATCCGCCTGATGCAATTCATTTTTGGAATGTATTTTGTTTCCGAACAGTTTCCCGAGCAAATAAAGCAGTACATACTCATTTCTCCATTTGTGCACGTGATGCAATTGTTCCGCGGCGCCTATTTCAGCGTTTATCAAAGTCAGGATATCGACCTGGCGTATCTTGGGTGGTGGCTGCTGGCGTCGAGTGTGCTAGCGCTCTACTTCTGCGGACGAGTGTCGCGGCATGTCGAAGCATACTGACCCGGGCAAGCTCTGGAAGCGCGACGATCCATGCTGAAATTCGATCATGTGACCGACTATACATCGATCGAAGCGACACAGTCGCTGGTGCTCGACGACGCGACGCTCGACATCCCGTCTGGCCGCTATGCCTTGCTTGTCGACCGGCACGACATTCGGCGGATTGCGGTGAATCTGCTGTGCGGTGCGAGACTACCGAAACATGGGGCAATCTATCGCGACGGACACTGTTCTTGGCCAATTGGACGCATGTCGCTTTTCCGGAATACGCTGACTGGCCGTGACGTTCTGACCCTGATTTGCCGCATTCATGGGCTTCCCCTTGACGCGACAGAAGAATGGGCGATCGAATCGGTGGGTTATCCCGATCTTATGGAGGAGCGGATCAAGGATTGGCCGCCGCAGCAACGCAGTGATTTCAGTTTCGCGCTTGGCCTCTTGCCGTCGTTCCACACCTATGTGTTCGACCGTCAACTGCCGCTCGCCAACCAGCCGTTTGGCGCCATGTGGTGGGAGCTATTCGAAAAGAGAGTTGGAGAGCGTCTTGCGATTATCTCCTCCGTTAACCGGATTCAGTTGCTATCCTGCTGCAATCGTGCCCTGATATTTGCCGAAAGAGAGATATTGATCGATGACGACCTCGAACGTGCCGTCACAAGGTACCCGCCCGAAAATGCCATTCGCCCCGGGGCGAACGATGAAGATAGTCCCGAGGACGAATTCTGAGGGAGTTGTCGAGGCGCCTGCGCGCACGATCAGCGACAACCGGGTTTGGCAGGCGCGCATCCGCACGCACCGGCGCCGCAGAATCGGGCGCATATTCATGGCGCTGTTGATGACGCTAGGCCCCGCCGCGCTGGCGGCGGCCTATGTCTATCTCTGGGCGACGCCACTCTACATCAGCGAAACGAAATTCGCCGTGCGGGCGGGTGAAATGGGGCAAGGCACCGGAAACTCGATGTCGAGCGTGGTATCCGCGGGCGCCGGTCTTGTCGGCCTCGCCGACGGTTTCGCGGTTCGCGATTTTCTCCAATCGCGGAGCGCCCTTGAGGCGCTCGAGAAAAAGACCGGATACATCAAACGCATGCAGATCGACGTCGACGACCCACTGGTGCGCCTCGATGCCGACGCGAACCGCGACAAGGTCTTCAATTACTATTCCAGGATGGTGAACGTCCGCTTCAACATGGTCGAGCAAGTCGTCGGCGTGGAAGCCTACGCGTTTTCACCGGAGGATGCAAAATTGATCGCGGACGGAGTTCTGTCGATTTCCGACGAATTTGCCGATCGCCTCAATCAACGGGCACGCGACGACTTGCTCAAGATCTCGGAAGAACAAGTCAAACGCTCCGAACAGCGCGTTGCGGAAGCCCGCCGGGCCGTGGCTAAATGGCGCCAGAAAAACGTGAACATCGATCCGGCCAACAACGCATCGATGATCAACCAGATCATTGGTCAGCTTGAGGGTCAGCTCTCGGAATCGAAGGCACAACTTCAAGAACTCAACTCGCTGAGCCGCAGCAATCCCCGGCGGCAAGTGATCGAGGAACGCATCTCGGCGCTGGAGGCCCAAATCGTCGATAACCGGAAGCGCCTGGCGGGAGTTGACGATTCGGTGGCCGAGCAGATTGGCGACTTCGAGATTTTGAGATCCGAGCAGGAATTCGCCGAGAAGAATCTGATCGAGACCCAGAAGAGCATGGAGGAGGCGCGGTTCAACACCCTCCGGCAGATGCGGTATGTGGTGACGATCGCGTCGCCCAATACGCCGGTGGTCGCGGGCTATCCGGACCCGGTGTCGACCATTGGCGGCGCGCTTCTCGCGGGCCTGGCGGGATTTTTTCTGATCTCGCTCGCGTCTGGATTGGTTCGCGATTCGATTGCAAGGTAGTTTAGCGGCAATAGCTGTCGAAGAATGTGGTGATCCGCGCCACCGTGCGGTTCCATGAAGCCGCGCGCAAGCGTTCGAGCCTGGCGTGATTGAGCACGTGCCGGCAGGCGTTGATACGGCCGCAGTATTCTTCGAAGGTCATGGCGGAGATGAAGTCGCCCAGGTCCTTGCCAGTCTTGAATACCTTCAGGTCGATGAAGCTGTCGCGCGGAAACACCTGATGGATGGTGCCGTTGCCGTAATAGACCGGAAGACAACCGCCCTGAATGCAGTCCCAGATTTTCTCGGTGACGTAATAGTCGGAGCTTGAGTTCTCCGGGCAGAGATTGAAATTGGCCCCCTTCAGAAAGGCATTTTTCGTGGTGTTGCGGTCGACGTTCCGGGTGTCGTCGATGGCGATGCCTTGGGGCCAGTTTCGGCCGATCACGCGGGCCATGCCCTGAGCGTGAAGTTCGATTGCAATACGTCCGCGCAATTCATTGAGCGAGCGCTCGACGCCGCCGACCTTCAGCGGCCAATTGCGATGCGTTGCTGCAACCGCCACCGTCTTGTCGGCGAAAGGCACGTTGAGATCCGTTTCCGCCTCGACGTCGGGCAGCAAGTCCCGCCCGCCCGCATACAAGTAATTGTCAGTGTAAATGAGCCCGTTGTGCGCGTTGAAGACGTGAATTTCGACATCCGGCTTCCCGGCGCGAATGCGGGTCCGGTGTTCGTCGTTCACGAATGGCTCATGCGTCCACAGGAGATAGATTTTCGCGGGATCGAGCTCAACCTTGTCCAGCATCTGCATGCGCCGGAAAACCATGGCATCGGCTTCGGCGAGAGCATCCACAGCCTCGGCATTCATCGCAAGGAGAAAGCGCTGATTGACAAAAGGGGAGTTGTCCATGCCCTCAGGCATGAAGATTTTGACGGTTCGGCTCATTGCTGATCGATGCCATAGGGCAAGTGCCCGGTTTTGGCAAAAGCTGCTTGAAGAATTGCTTCCAACTTAACGTTAAGCTGTATCATCTGCCGGTCTTGATGCCATAGAGATTGAGAATGTGAACTGCCGCTATGAGGGCGACCAGAACGCCGAGGAACATGATGGGCGTCGTGGGCACTAGACGGGGTTTGAAGTTCGTTCTTGGCCGCCGCTCAATCCAAGCCATCAAGCCAGCCAGCGCGAGGCCGAGGATCAGAAAGGCGAGTGTAATCGCGGTTTCGGCTTGGCCGGGACTGGAAAACATGAGGCAGGGCCGGGTTGACAGGGTGGAGCGCCGCCGCTAGGGACTACGCCGAACTCGGGGGCAGCTTCTGCCCGACATTTCAGGTGAAGTCCATGAAAGTCCGTAACTCATTGAAGTCGCTCATCAAGCGGCATCGCGACAACCGTCTCGTGCGGCGCAAGGGCCGGGTCTATGTGATCAACAAGACCAACCCGCGCTTCAAGGCGCGTCAGGGCTAAATCCTTCCGGCTGTAACTTTGCCACAAACCGGGCTATGATAGATTCATGGCTCGTTTGATGTTTGCCGTTGTTGCTGCCGCGATGGCTTTCTCGCCAATCGCCACCTTTGCAGCAGAGGATGTGGCGCCCGCTGTCGCGGCCCCCCCAGTCAAGCAGTTGAGCGCGCGGGAAAAGCGCGAAGATTCCCTCGACCGGCTGTTTGCTGAGTTGCGGCGAGGCGGCGAGGGCGATGCGCCGCGCATCGAGACCCGCATCTGGCAAATCTGGGCCAATAGCGATTCGCCCACGGCGGAGGCCTTGCTGGGCCAGGCCTCCTTGGCCATGGCGAGGAAGGAGATCGATCCTTCGCTCGAAATCCTCGATGAGGTGATCTCCGCGTATCCGGAATTTGCCGAAGCCTGGAGCCGCCGCGCCACGCTGTTCTTCATGAAGGGCGACTACGACAAGGCTTTGGCCGATGTGGAAAAGGCTCTGGAAATCGAACCCCGGCACTTCGGTGCGCTGGCCGGCAAGGGCCTTGTGCTCCAGCGGCAAGGGAAATACGGGGCTGCGGCAGAGGCCTACCAGGCGGCTCTCGCAGTCAATCCCAACATGACCGCCGCCAAGGAAGCGCTCAAGGCCTTGGAGCGGCTCGAAGCGCCACTCTAGAGCCTACTGTTCGCCGACAAAGGCGATGCGCAGCATGTTGGTGGAACCCGGCGTGCGTAAGGGTACGCCTGCCGTGATGATGATGCGCTGGCCGGGCTGGGCAAAAGCTTCGGTGCGCGCAATGTTGGTGGCGCGATTGACCATGTCGTCCAAGTCGTGAGCGTCTTCGGTGAGGACGCAGTGGAGGCCCCAAGCGAGGCCAAGCCGGCGGGCAGTGGCTGTGATCGGCGTCAAGGCAATGATGGGAACATCGGGCCGCTCGCGCGAGACGCGTAAACCCGTCGATCCCGAGCTCGTGTAGCAGACAATCGCCGCCAGATTGAGCGTCTCGGC
>JBJXGL010000097.1:0-10111 GCA_046160365.1 Aestuariivirga sp.
GGCCGATGAGCGGGGCGCCGTCGACATCGGCGGTGACGTGGTCGCGCTCATAGACTGAGGACATGATGTCCGAGATGTTCTTCTTGATCGACTGCGGCGTGATGCCGTTGGCCTCGTTGAAGGTCCGCTGCTTTTCCCGGCGGCGGCTGGTCTCCGCCATCGCCCGCTCCATCGAGCCGGTGATATGATCCGCATACAGAATAACCTTGCCGTCGACATTTCGCGCGGCGCGGCCGATGGTCTGCACCAGCGAGGTCTCGGAGCGCAGAAACCCTTCCTTGTCGGCATCGAGGATCGCCACCAGCGCGCATTCCGGAATGTCGAGACCTTCGCGCAGCAGGTTGATGCCGATCAGCACATCGAATGCGCCAAGCCTCAAGTCGCGGATGATCTCGATCCGCTCCAGCGTCTCAATGTCGGAATGCATGTAGCGGACACGGATGCCCTGCTCGTGCATGTACTCGGTCAAATCCTCCGCCATGCGCTTGGTGAGCGTCGTCACCAGCACGCGGTATCCCGCCAGCGCAACGCGCTGGCATTCCGACACGAGATCGTCCACTTGAGTCTTGACCGGCCGCACTTCCACCGGCGGATCGATGAGGCCGGTGGGCCGGATCACCTGCTCGGCGAACACGCCGCCGGTCTGCTTCAGTTCCCAGCCGCCGGGCGTGGCGGACACGCAGATCGTCTGCGGACGCATCGCGTCCCATTCCTCGAAGCGCAAGGGCCGGTTGTCGATGCAGGAGGGGAGCCGGAAGCCGAATTCCGCCAGCGTCGCCTTGCGGTTGAAGTCGCCGCGGAACATGCCGCCGATCTGCGGAATGGTGACATGGCTTTCGTCGATGAACACCAGCGCATTGTCGGGCAGATATTCGAACAGCGTCGGCGGCGGCTCGCCGGGCTTCCGCCCCGTGAGATAGCGCGAATAATTCTCGATGCCGGCGCAAGAGCCCGTCGCCATCATCATCTCGATGTCGAACAGGCAGCGCTGTTCGAGGCGCTGCGCTTCGAGCAAGCGGCCCGCCGCGTTGAACTCGGCCAAGCGGATGCGCAGATCATCCTTGATGCGCCGCACCGCCTGTTCCAGCGTCGGCTTCGGCGTCACATAGTGCGAATTGGAATAGACCTTGACCTGATCCAGCTCCGCTGTCTTCTGCCCGGTGAGCGGATCGAATTCGGAAATCGTTTCCACCTCATCGCCGAACAGCGAGAAACGCCAAGCGCGGTCCTCGAAATGCGATGGGAACAGTTCGATGGTGTCGCCGCGCACCCGAAATGTGCCGCGCACGAAATTCTGGTCGTTGCGTTTGTAGTGCAGCGCCACAAGATCGGCGAGAAGCTGGCGCTGGGCGAAGCGTTGTCCCTTCTTGATGGCAAACGTCATCGCCGAATAGGTCTCGACGTCGCCGATGCCATAGATGCAGGAGACCGACGCCACCACCACCACGTCGTCGCGCTCAAGCAGCGCCCGCGTCGCCGAGTGGCGCATACGATCGATCTGCTCGTTGATCGAGCTTTCCTTCTCGATATAAGTGTCGGTCCGCGCCACATAGGCCTCGGGCGTGTAGTAGTCGTAGTACGAGACGAAATACTCGACGGCGTTCTCTGGAAAGAACTGCTGGAACTCGCCATAGAGCTGAGCCGCAAGCGTCTTGTTGGGCGCCATGATCAAGGCGGGGCGCTGGGTGGCCGCGATCACCTGCGCCACGGTGAAGGTCTTGCCGGAGCCGGTGACGCCGAGCAGCACCTGATCACGCTCATTGGCATTGGCGCCTGCAACAAGTTCGCGGATCGCCGTGGGCTGATCGCCCTTGGGCTCGAATTCGGAAACGATCTTGAACCGCTGCCCGCCTTCGGATTTCTCCGGCTTGGCCGGCTTGTGCGGCATGAACATCGGAAGCTGTGCGATTTCCGGGCGCAAAGCCTCAAGGCCGGCGCGCGGCGAAACCGGAACATCCGGATACCCCTCCAGCGGCCGCATCGGCGCTTCCGCAAACCCGCCTTCCTGACGTGAATGTCCCATGGCGCTGATATAGTGCCTCAACTGCGGCGCCGGAAGGGCGGCCCGGAATGCTGCTGACAATAGGCTGTCAGCTTCACTGCGCACGGTCACCAGCCGGTCATGGCTAACAATCCATTAGGACTTTCATGGCAAATGAAGTCATCGCCAATAACGCGTCAGTACAATCTTGCTCTTGAGTCGCTTCTTTGATGCTCGTAACTGACGGTACTCCCAATGAACGATCATTGCAGGCGTCATCCTTGGCGCGCCACCCCCGGGGTCGGCGAAATCATGAAAACGTCAACTGCTTCCATGCCTTGCCGCGGCCGAACGAACGGTACGGCGGGCTGTAACTCAGGCCTGCGCGAAATGAGAAGTAAAACAAGTGAAAATTCCGCTGAATTTCACAATATTCCAGCAGCTACGCATAAACAAAGAAATGCGCGAGTCCGCGTAATTCTTCCTTCACCGCCGTATCCATCAGAACTTGAGTTCGAAGCAAAATGGAGAATACTGCTAGCAACACTTGCAGTTCGATTCAGCGGCACTGCCCGGCACTGATTCGGGCAAACCGCGACGCCTAACGTCTGAAAGCCCCAGCTAACCAACACAAGGAAACAGCGACCATGTATAACCACATCGCCTTCATCGACAGCGGCGTCGAGGATGTTTCAGGGCTTGAAGCCGGCATGCGGAGCGGTGTGAAGGCGATTGTCCTCAGCCGCCATGAGCCAGCGCTTGACCAGATGGCCAGGGCCCTCGAAGGGCGCAGCGGCGTCGCGGGGCTGCATGTCTTTGCACATGGTTCGCCCGGCGAGGTCGCTTTCTCGGCGGGACGGCTCACGGAAGAAACAATTGGCGAAGCGGCAGCGAGCCTCGGCAGGATTGGCGCTGCACTGGCCGAATCCGCCACGGTGAAACTGTGGAGTTGCGAAACCGGCTCAGGCGCCGCCGGACAATCGTTTGTTTCGGCATTTGCCGACGGTTTGGCGCGGCCTGTCGCGGCGGCAAGCGGCCGGATTGGCGCTCCTGAGCGCGGCGGAAGCTGGGAACTCGATTGCAGGATCGAGGGAGCGACGGCAGCATCTCCGCTGACGGCGCAGGCAATGGCCGCCTACGCCGGCGTGTTCGTCGGCGATATCGCCACCGTTGCAACCGACAACATCGTCCAATCGTCGGTTTCCGACACTTTGTCCGTCTCCTCGACAGCCGAGATTCAGGCGGCTGACTTCTTTGACGGCGGCGACGGCAACGACGCCATCGTGATCGCAGCGGCGGCTGGAGCCAGCATCGATTTAAGCGGCGCCGGCACATCGCCTACAACCGGCTTCCACAATTACGAGTCCCTGAGCTTCAACAATTCCTCGGGAACAAGCGCCGTTACATTGAACGCCGACCAACTTGGCGCCGGCCTTATTGCGGCAAATCTGGCGGTGATCGGCACTTCGGCAACGCAGTCTGTCATCGTCAACAATGCCACGAACTTCTCGGCGGCAAACTGGACATTCTCGACCTGGACTTCCGGCATCGACCTTCTGACGATCAACGGCACATTGCTTGACGATACGATTACCGGCAGCTCGGAGAGCGATGAGATCTTTGGCGATGCCGGCAACGACACGTTGGATGGCGGCGCGGGGGCTGACGTGATGTTGGGCGGCGACGGCGACGATACCTACGTTGTTGACAACGCATCCGATGCCATCACCGAGAACGACGCTGAAGGCGAGGACACGGTTCTCGCGAGCGTCAGCTATACGCTTGCGGATCACGTCGACAACCTGACCCTCACCGGCACCGCGGCCAATGCGACCGGCAACTCCGGCGACAACGTGTTGACCGGCAATGCGAGCTTCAACATTCTTACTGGCGGCGATGGCAACGACGTTCTAGACGGTGGCGTTGGCCCTGACGAGCTAATCGGCGGCGCGGGCGACGACACCTATGTGGTTGACGCCCTCACAGACACACTGACCGAAAACCTGGACGAGGGCACAGATACGGTTCAAATCGGTGTCACTTTCACGCTCGCTGACAACTTCGAAAACCTGACGCTTACCGGGGCCGCCACCATTAACGGCACCGGAAACGGGGCAGACAACGTCATTATCGGCAACGGGTCTGCCAACACCCTGCTGGGTCTCGCGGGCCATGACACGATCAATGGCGGCGGCGGTGCCGACAAGATGTCAGGCGGCCTGGGCGACGACACCTATTTCGTCGACACTGCAGGCGACACCGTAACCGAGCTTGCGGGCGAAGGCACCGACACGGTGCGATCGAGCGTCAATTTCCTGCTGAGCGCCACCCTTGAGAACCTGGTGCTCATCGGATCGGGCTCGATCAACGGCACTGGAAACGCATTGGACAACACAATCACTGGCACGACCGGCAACAATACGCTCAACGGCGGTGGCGGCGCCGACACGCTCGTCGGCGGAACCGGAAACGACACCTATGTGATCGACAACATCAACGATGTCATAACCGAGCAACCGGGTGAAGGCACCGACTCGGTGCAATCCACCATCACGCATGTCCTGGCGGACGACGTCGAAAACCTGGCGCTGACTGGATTCGGCGTGATTGACGGAACCGGCAACGGGGTTGCGAACACGATCATCGGCAACAGTGCGATCAACAACCTCTTTGGCCTTGGCGGCAATGACACGATCAATGGCGGCCTCTCCGCCGATATCATGACCGGCGGCATGGGCGACGACACCTATGTCGTTGAAAACGCAGGCGATCAGGCAATCGAGCTTGCTGGCGAAGGAATCGACCTCGTCCAATCGAGCGTCACTCACACACTCTCCAATAATGTCGACAACCTCTCGCTCACTGGCGGTGGCGTGATCGACGGCACGGGCAACAGTCTCGACAACGTCATCAATGGCAACAGCTCGGTGAACATCCTGACGGGCCTCGACGGCCACGACACGCTGAACGGCAGCGGCGGAGCCGACACCATGATCGGTGGCGCAGGCAACGATACCTACACCGTCGAGAACGCAGGCGACGTCGTCACCGAACTGGCAGGTCAGGGAACTGATTTGGTTCAGTCTGCCGTGACATTCACGCTGACGCCCAACGTCGAGAATCTGACACTCACCGGAGCCGCTGCCATCAACGGCGTCGGCAACGTTCTTGCCAATACGCTCGTCGGCAACACTGGCGCAAACACGCTGAATGGCGGCGCTGGAGTTGACGCGATGTCCGGAGGCTTCGGTAACGACACCTATGTGGTCGACAATGCGGGCGACACGGTCACCGAGCTTGCGAACTCCGGCACCGATGCGGTGTTCGTGAACTACACCTACACGCTGCTCGCCAATTTCGAAAACATGACGCTGACCGGAGCCTTGGCGATCGACGGTACGGGCAACAGCGCCAACAACTACCTCCGCGGCAACAGCGCGAGCAACGTCCTGACCGGCTTGGGCGGCAATGACACGCTGAACGGCCTGGGCGGACTCGACACCTTTGTTGGCGGCATCGGCAACGATACCTACTTTGTCGACAGCAGCGACGATGTAATCGTCGAATTGGCGGCTGAGGGCACGGACCTGGTTCAATCCAGCGCCACCTATACGCTTGTCAACCATGTCGAGAACTTGACCTTGACGGGTGCGGCGATCATCGACGGCACTGGCAACAACGCGGTCAACGTCATCACCGGCAACAGCGCGTCCAATACGCTGACCGGATTCGACGGAAACGATACCCTTAATGGCGGCGGCGGCGCCGATACGCTCGTCGGAGGTGTCGGCAACGACACATATGTCGTCGACAACGGGTCGGACATGGTCGTCGAATTCGCCGGCGAAGGCACGGACACCGTACAGTCGAGTGTCACGATCGCTCTCGCCGTCAACGTCGAGAACCTATTGCTGACCGGAGGCACCGCGATCGGTGCAACTGGCAACGACAGCGCCAACACGATGATCGGCAACACCGGCGCCAACACGCTTGTCGGCGGTCTCGGCAACGACATCCTCAATGGAGGCGCCGGAAACGACAACCTAACCGGTGGCGATGGCAACGACACCTTTGTGGTCGATGCCGCAGGCGACGTTGTTGTGGAAGCGGCGGGTCAAGGCGTCGATCTTGTCCAATCCTCGATTACGTTCGTTCTCGCCAACGATTTCGAGAATCTGACCCTGACCGGCGCAGCCGCAGTCGACGGCACCGGCAATAGCGTCGCCAATGTCATCTCCGGAAACAGCGCCGCCAACAAGCTTTACGGCTTGGGCGGAGATGACACGATATCGGGCGGGCTTGGCATCGACACCATGGAGGGCGGCACCGGCAACGATGCCTACACCGTCGAGAATAACAGCGATATCGTGACCGAGCTTGCAGGCGAAGGAACAGACACCGTCACGTCGTCCGTCACCTACACGATCTCCGCCAACGTCGAACATCTGACGCTTACTGGCGTTGCTGCCATAGACGGAACCGGAAACGGCCTCGACAACACCATCACCGGCAACGCCGGCGTCAACACGCTGTCGGGTGGTGCCGGAGTCGACACCATCAATGGCGGTGGCGGCAACGACATCATCATCGGCGGCGCGGGCGGCGACCTTCTCAACGGCGGCAGCGCCAACGACGTGTTCGTCTTCACCAGTGTGACGGACAGCGGCGTCATCACGGATCTCGACCAGATCAGCGGCTTCGCCACGGGCGACGACCTCGATCTCTCGGCGATCGACGCCAATCTCGGAGCGAGCGGCGATCAGGCATTCGTCATCGATCTCGACTCGTCCTTCTCCACGGGCGAGATTTCGATAACCTTTGCTTCGGGGCATGCGACGGTCAGGATCAACCAGGATGCCGACAGCGACGCCGAAATGGCATTCGTCGTGCTGAACGTAGCCAGCCTTACCGGCACGGACTTCATCCTGTAGCCGCGGTACGTCGAGTTGAATGCGTGACAACAGCGAGGCTGATGGCGATCCCATCAGCCTCGACTTGTTTCGGGCGCGGCTGACAAAACCAATTTCAGCAGGCGTGCCAGCCGTGGTTCGAGCATGAGTTTCCCTGCTTCCTCGATCCCTCGCGCCGACATCTTCTTCGCCGTCTTCGCCAGAATATCGCGCACCTTATCGTCCGAATGCCTGGCGATGAACCTCGGCGCTTCAAATTCGAGAAACACCAGGCAAATTACATCTTCCAGCGTCTGCACGTCGGCATCGTATTTGAGCCGCTCCTTGCGCAAGAGACTAGCCACCCGCGCGATCTCGTCCTCGCGATAACCTGCCTCGCGCATCAACTCACCGGCGCGCTTAGCATGGTGCAGTTGCAAGTCCTTGCGCCATTGCAGATAGGCAATGCGGCCTTCCGGATAAGACTCGCGCGGAACGATCCAGCGCTCGATATGCTGCGCCCGCGCCGCGATCCGCAGAAGTTCGGAAGCATCAGGCTGAAACCGCTCCAGCCCCTCGCTCATCCGCCGCCCATAACCCAGCGCGCGCTCCGCAACTGGATCGCGGGCATTCACCGCATCGATTGCCGCCAGAACCTGATCGAGCCTGTTAGTCATCTTGTCTAAGAAGAAAATTGGAGCGGGCGAGGCGAATCGAACGCCCGACCCTAACCTTGGCAAGGTTATGCTCTACCCCTGAGCTACGCCCGCTTGCGGCCCGGCGCGAGAGGTCTATGCGGCGGGCGGGCGTCTTATTGCGCAAGGCGGCGGCAAATGCAAGAAGAACCTCCCGCGCCGCATTGAATCCTAGGGAAAGACCCATGCCCGCCACCCGCGCCGATCTTCTGGCACGCCTCGAAAGCCTCGGGCTTGCCACCGCCACGGTGGACCACATCCCGGTCTTCACCGTGGAAGAGGCCCAGAAAGTTCACGGCGATATCCCCGGCGGGCACTGCAAAAACCTCTTCCTCAAGGACGAAAAGGGCGCTCTCTGGCTGATCGTCTGTCTTGAAGAAGCGCAGGTAAACCTCAAGACAGCGCCCATCAAGATCGGCTCCAGGCGGCTCACCTTCGGCAAGGCCGATCTCTTGATGGAGGTGCTGGGCGTGGAGCCGGGCTCGGTCACCCCCTTCGGCCTCATCAACGACATCCAAACCCGCGTTAACGTCATCCTCGATGAACCAATGATGCGCCAAGAGATCCTGAACTATCATCCGCTCCGCAATGACGCGACAACCTCGATTTCGCCCGATGGACTTCTCGCCTTCATCCGCTCCTGCGGGCACCAGCCCCGCATTGTGGCGGTTTCGGAACCTTCGTTGTAAACTCCCCGCCACAACGCCACATAGAAACGAACATCAAGACTTCGCAGGACTGACATGGATAACCAACTGATCGGCGGCGGCGGAAACACGCCGCAACCCGGCTCCCTCATCAAGGACAGCGACACGCGCTCCTTCATGGCGGACGTGATCGAAGCCTCGCGCCAGCAGCCTGTGCTTGTCGATTTCTGGGCGCCCTGGTGCGGCCCGTGCAAGCAGCTCACGCCTATCCTCGAAAAAGTCGTGAAGCAGGCCAACGGCAAGGTGCGGCTCGTCAAGGTCAACATCGACGAGAACCAGCAAATCGCCCAGCAGATGCGCATCCAGTCGATCCCCGCGGTCTTTGCCTTCGTCGATGGCCAGCCCGTCGATGCCTTCATGGGCGCACTGCCCGAAAGCCAGGTGAAACAGTTCATTGACAAACTCGGCAGCATGGGCTCGCAGGCGGAGCAGATCGAAGCGGCAGTCGATGCAGGCCGCAAAGCGTTCGCGGAGGGCGACATCGAAACTGCGGCCGGCATCTTCGGACAAGTGCTCGGCGTCGATCGCGAGAACGCCGGCGCGCTTGCTGGCCTCGCCCAATGCCAGTTGAAACTCGGAGACATCGAAGCCGCCAAGGCAACGCTCGCACTCGTGCCTCCAGCCAAGGCAAACGATCCAAATGTGCTGAGCGCCAAGGCCTCGCTCGAACTCGCGTCAACGCCTGTTGCGAGCGGCGAGACTCACCGCCTTCAGGCCGCCGTCGATGCCGATCCCAACGACTTCCAGGCGCGCCTCGAACTGGCCATGGCGCTAAACGCCGAAGGCCACCGCATTGAAGCCGCCGATCATCTTCTTTTCGTGGTGCGGAAACAGCGCGACTGGAACGAGGAAGCTGCGCGCAAGCAACTTGTGAAATTCTTCGAGGCCTGGGGTCCCAAGGACGAAGCCACCGTTCAGGGCCGCCGCAAACTCTCCTCAATCCTGTTCTCATAATCGCCCATGACATTCCTCGACCGCTACAAGACGCCCAAGGATTTGCCGAAGCAGCTGCGGGTGTTTCCGCTCTCGGGTGCGCTCTTGCTGCCGCGCGCCGATTTACCGCTTAACATTTTCGAGCCGCGCTACATCCAAATGGTGAACGACGCCATGTACGCCGAGCGAATAATCGGCATGATCCAGCCTGATCCGGCCACGGACGATGCCGGCGTACCCAAGCTTCTCCGGGTCGGTTGCGCAGGACGCATTTCGTCTTACGCCGAAACTCATGATGGCCGGATGCTGGTCACGCTGACCGGCGTTTGCCGCTTCGTGATCGTCCGTGAGCTGAAGGCCGATACACCCTATCGCCAGGTTGTGCCGGATTTCAAACCTTTCGCCGCCGACCTCGTGGTCGACTACGGTGCGAAGGATGTGAACCGCCCCGCGCTCATCAAGGCGTTCCGCGATTATCTCGAAGCCAACAGCATGAGCGCCAACTGGGATGAAGTCGACAGCGCCCCGACCGAAGTTCTGGTCAACACGCTCTCGCTCATGGCACCTTACCCTGCGAGCGAAAAACAGGCCCTGCTCGAAGCGCCTGACCTCAAAACCCGCGCCGATGTGCTGGTCGCCTTGACCGAGATCGCCATCAGCCGCACCGTCGGCGAACGCAAGACGCTGCAGTGATGTCTGTCCGCGAAACCGATTCCCGTTTGCTCGAACGCCTGGTCTGCCCCGTCACCAAGACGCGGCTCGAATACGACCACGAGCGCCAGGAACTGATCTCGCGCGTCGCTGGCCTCGCCTATCCGATCCGCGACGGCATTCCGATCATGCTGGCCGAAGAGGCCCGCGAGCTTGGGCATGACTGAAGACTGGCCGGTTGAAATCCGGCTCAAG